>DAINNH010000003.1:0-108727 GCA_036735985.1 Candidatus Alectryobacillus sp.
TATTTGGCGAGATAAAGCCTTGTGGCGATCCGTCTAGTAATTCGTTTGGTGGAGCTGGCCGGGATCGAACCGGTGACCTCGTCGTTGCGAACGACGCGCTCTCCCAACTGAGCTACAGCCCCACGTAATCTATATTTTAACTCAAACTAGAGGCTGCTGTCGAGGTTTTCTCAATAAGATAATTCAAACTTCCTACTAAACTATCAAAATAATTATTAAAAGCAACTGACATTTTAATATTTGTACCGCCATTAATACTAAATTCTAAAAAGTGAAAATCAACATAATTTAAAAATCCAAAAAGTTCATAGCGAGGTGCTTTACTTAAAACTGGACTTACTTTTAAGATTATATTTTTAAAATTGACGATAATATTAGCAATATTTGTCATCATTTCTTGAGATTCAGCCGGATAATCGGCTGGATTGACATCTGTAATTTGAGAAATTTTTAAGATTGATTGAAAACTCCCAAAAGCTTCATTAAATAAATAAGCAAATATAGCTAATGAAACAAATGTTTTTGTTACATTAATAACAATCGATAATATTCGTAATTTATGGGCTTTGATTGCTTTTCCCCAAAACAGCATCGCAAATCCATAAAGAATCCATGTTAAAACATAGGCAATTGCATAGGAGGCAAATAACGCAATAATTAAAGCAATAATTCTAGTGAGAGTTAATGACATGCCAAACATATAATCACTGGTATAAACAGTCACACCTGAACCACTAAAACTTTCGATGTATTTAAGACCATCTCCTAAAAATTGGAAAAATGATTTAATAGAATGTATATTATAATCCTTTCCGTCAAGAGCAAAGCTTAAACCTTTAACACCAAATTTATCAAGAACATCATTTTCTATAAAATTGACTAACCAGTCATACGCCAAAAAGTAAACTAGAGCTATCGAAATTCCTAAACATAAAATATTAATACAAGAAAAAACAACATTGCGTTTTAATGCTTTTATAATGCAAAAAATTAACGCAACAATGACAGCAATATCTAGTGAATACTTTATAAGAAAATCCATTCAGTTCCCCTCAATTTGGGATTATAGATAAATATTTCCCATCAATTGTTCAACATTTGAGAAATGTAATTTACTACATTAATAATAATCTAAAATTACATTATTTAAAATACATTTTAAAAATAGTCTATGCTATGAGTAAATGATAAAATATTTAATATGAAAGCCATTGCGGTAATTGACTTAAAAGCCTTCTATGCTAGTGTTGAATGTATTGAAAGAAAACTTGATCCTTTCACTACTCCTTTAGTCGTTTGCGATACCTCAAGGGGCATGGGTACCATTGTTTTAAGTGTATCATCATATTTAAAGAAATTAGGTATTCCTTCACGCTGTCGCCGTAGAGATATACCACATATGTCTAACCTTATATTTGCACGCCCACAAATGGCCCTTTATGTTTCAAAATCTGCCCAGATCATGAATATTATTTTAGATTTTGTTAGCGAGGAAGACTTACATATTTATTCTATTGATGAATGTTTTGTTAATCTTGGACCATATTTAGCACTCTATAATAAAACTCCGGAAGAAATAATATCAGATATCTTAAAAAAGATTAAAGATGAAACAGGTTTGACGGCAACAGCCGGCATTTCTTATAACCCATTTTTGGCCAAAGTTTGTAATGATATTGATGGAAAACATAATGCTCCAACTTATATTTCTACTTGGAGCGAAAAAGACATTAAAGACAAGCTATGGAAAATAACACCATTATCAGATTTATGGGGTATTTCAACAGGATATGAAACAAGATTAAATGCTTTAGGTATTAATACGGTTGGCGAATTGGCAAACACCGATATCGCAATATTACGAGAAAATTTTGGCATAATGGGAGATCAGCTTCATGACCTTGCCAATGGCATCGATGATAGCGACATCCGTGTTAAATATGTTTCAAAAACGACTTCATTTTCCACTGGCCAAGCTCTTTTTAGAGATTTTACATATAAAGAGGTTCGAACTCTTTTTCGTGAAATGACTGATAACCTTTGTCAGAGACTTCACGAAAATAATGTTGAAACATCCGTTGTAAGTCTAGCCGTAATGTATAGTGCCAAATGTAAGGTTTCTGCAGGGTTTTCGCATCAAGCAAAACTCGTTCAGCCAAGTGATAATAACCAAGATATATATGAAGTAGTTCTTCAAATGTATGATAAATATGTTCAAGATTATCCTATAAGAAGATTATATTTAGCTTTTGGCGACCTTCGTAAAAGAAACGTTACCCAATTAAGCTTATTCGATGATTATATTGAAAAAGACGAAGAACGAAGTGCAAATATCGCAATTGAACAAGTTAAAAGTAAATATGGCCGCGATAAAATATATCGTGCAACAGCTTTACTGGATGAGTCAACCTATATTGAACGTACCCATCAAATTGGAGGACATCATAAATGAGTGATCGAGGAATGATGAAATGGATTCCTTATAAATCCTTAATTGAACAAGACGAAGAATTAAAGAAATGGCGCATTAATCGCGATAAAGTCGATAAGCCAGTTCTTTTAGAAGACAAAATAAACGAGATAAATGAGTCTTTAATGAATTATCATAATCAAGAAATAATCGCGACATATTTTAATAATGGATACATTATTAAGGTTAAAGGAATAATAAAAAAGATTGATCAATATGACCAATCTTTATTAGTAGAAGACACCAAAATCCCATTAAGGGATTTATTAGATATTAATAACGTTGATTAGAATGCCCAATTACCTTTTGTGAAGATTTTAATATCTTTGCCATCACGGGTATGACCAGTAATTTCAAAATCTTTAGTACCAATCATAAAGTCGACATGTGTAATTGAATCATTTATGCCTTTAGCATGAAGCTCTTCTTGAGTGAAATTTTCATAACCTTTATAGAGATTTGTAAAACCATGTCCAAGAGCCAAGTGGCAAGAAGCGTTTTCATCAAATAACGTTGAATAGAATAATAAGCCACTATTTGATATAGGTGAATCAAATGGAATAAGGGCACATTCACCAAGATAGTGAGCACCTTCATCCATATTAATTATATGACCTAATAACTCTTCGTTTTGTTCAGCGTGATATTCAACAACACGTCCTTTTTCGAAACGGACAGAGAATTTATCAATAACTTGACCATTATAAGATAATGGTTTAGAAGAATAAACAATACCTTCGGCTTTACCCTTTAACGGAGAAGTAAAACACTCTTCACTAGGAATATTAGGATTGTATTCAATGCCATTTCCTAAACTTACTTCGCTACCACCTTCCCAAATAACGTTTTCATTCATCCAAACTGTAAAGTTCGTACCACTTTCTTTCGACTCATAATGCAAATAATCGAGATTTAAGTTATTTAAATAAGCACAGCGAGCTTGTAAATCTTTATTATGTAATTCCCAAGCTTTAATTGGATCTAGTGTGACACGAGAAACTTCAAGAATGGCTTTCCATAAGTTTTCAACCGCTTGATGCTTTGAAACATTAGGGAACATCTTTCTAGCCCAGTTAACGCCAGGAACGGCAGCGATACACCACTGATATTTATTTTCCATTCTATTGCGAATAGGCTTAATAAACTTATAAAGTTCTTGATGAACTTTCGCTGCCTTTTCTTGGTTCATGCCTTTTAAACCATCGGGATCATCCGATTCAATATAAAGCATACATGGTAACATCTTTTCACGATAATCCCAAATACCTTTAATACGGAAATTAAAATCCTTTAAATTAGCGAATTTTGATTTGTTCATGACAATTTTATCAATAGGTTGATAATTAAAAGTAACAATAACTTCGGAAGCTTTAGCTTTATAAGCTTCTTCAACACACATTTTAATAAATTCAGGTTGATCTAAGGAAGCACGAATTTCAACAACTTGACCTGGTTGAACATTGAGTCCTTTACGAATTAATAAATTAGCGTATTTTCTTAATACTGATTTTTGCATATATGTTTCTCCTTACTTAATACCAATTAACTCTTTAAATTTAGGAAGAGTCAAAACCCAATCACAGAAATGATGCCATTCAATTAATTTATGGTCCTTTCTTTGATTATACATAGTTTTTAATTGTTGATAATTTGTAGTCATCGAGGCTCCTAAACAGAAACCAGATGGTAACGTTGCAACAATACGACGCCATTGAGCTTTTTGATCTTCTGGTTTATCTAATGGAATCTTGTTATATTCATCAATTAATTCCTTAACAATCGCAATTGCACGTGGATCGGTTTCATCAACACATTGTTTAGAAACATCAAATTTTAAAAGACAATGCATTGTAGATTGAGAAGAAATAAAATCAAACCAATGATATCTTTGTGCTTCTTTCCACCAATATAATGGAGCAACAATATCGACTTGAACAATAATTCCCTTAAGGAAATTATCATGGCCTAATCCGCCTGGACTTCCTGCTAATTTTTCAGCTCGTAAGAAATCTTTATCAGTAGCTTCACTGCTATCGATTTGCGTACGCATTGGATTTCCACTTGCTTTGACCGAGTGCTCTAATCCATAGACGAATGTGTTTGAAATGTTAAAGTTCATTTTTGTATACCTCCATTAAATTATCTAATAATGCTAGTCTCGTTAATAAGCCAACTCCACCAGGAACTGGAGTTTGTAAGGCAACCTTTAATCCCGGTTCACAATCTCCATAAAGAACACCATTTTCTCTATTAATTCCCACGTCAATAACATATGCACTTGGTTTAAATTTATATGAAGAATCAATTAACCATTTCTTTCCAGTTGCAACAACAATAAGGTCGGCATGTTCTAAATAAAACTCCATATCTTCACGTTTGGTTCTTGAATGAAGTTGAGTAACATTACAATTCTTAGCCAATAACAATTTAGCCATCGGTTTCCCAACAATATTGCTTCTTCCAATAACTACGGCATTCTTACCGGTAAAATCATATTTTAAATAGTCTAAATAGTTAATAATACCTTGTGGCGTACATGGATTTAGTTTAGAAAATAAATTGAACCCGTCTACATCTTTTGCTGGAATAATTGCATTCTTAACTGCATCTTCACTAATGTGCTTAGGTAAAGGCATTTGAACAATCATTCCATGAACTGTATTATCATTATTATATTTTTCGATTAATTTCAGCAAATCTTCTTGTTGTGTATTTTCAGGAAGCTTAATTAATTCAACATTGGCACCAACTTCTGCGCCATCTTTTAATTTACCCTTAACATATGCTTTACTAGCTTCATCCTCGTTTAATGAAATAATAATAAGGTGAGGCTTAACTGTTAAAGCATCAATTTCATTTTTTAATAATTCTTTACGTATCTTTACGTACTCTTTAATTTCCATATCTTAAACCTTGTTTAAGATTATACAACAATTTATAACCTTAAAAAACCAAAATTCTCTAAATAAACTATATTAAAAAAATAGTCTGGTTTTGCCATTTCTTTATATTAAAAAACTCAACAGATCCTCAATATTTGAACATAGAATACCTTTTATACACGTTTTGCTGTTGTTTTTATTTACAGATATTTTGCAAAACGTGAACGAAAGAAACTTTTGTTTTAAATATTAAAAAAACTAAAAATAAAAGAGGGTTTAACCCTCTTTAATGATAAATATTTCTTCTAATTACTTAGTAACGGCTGGCATTACGTTAATTAAAATAGCACAGAAAATAAATAAAATACCAAATCCAAATGTCATCCAAGAGACAACTAATTCAGATCCTCTTTCTTTAGTCTTAACGAAAACATTCATTCCGCCACCAGTAATAGCACCTGAAGCACCTTCAGATTTACCACCTTGTAACAAGGAAAGAATGATAATAATAACACAAACTACTAATAGACACCAATCATACCATTGCATACACTAATCTCCTACACGCTTTATTATATTATCATAAACAATAAATTAAATAACAATTTTTTATTAAAAACGTATCAATTTTCGCCTTGGAGTTCGAAAATTGCATCACGAAGTTCAATTGCTCTTTCGAAATCAAATTCATCAGCAGCTTTTTTCATTTGTTTTCTTAATTCAGCAATTTCCATCTCACGAGATTTCTTTGAAGAGAATTTTCCCTTCTTCTTGCCTTCATCCTTATTAATATTAGAGATAGGTTCTCTAATTGGTTTAATAATAGTTGTTGGAGTAATATTATTTTTAATATTAAATTCTTCCTGAATTGAACGACGACGATTAGTTTCGTCAATACATTCTTTCATAGAATCTGTCATCGTATCAGCATACATAATTACTCGGCCATTAACATTACGAGCGGCACGACCTGATGTTTGTATTAAACTTCGAGCGGATCTTAAGAAGCCTTCCTTATCAGCATCTAAAATACAAATCAAAGATACTTCTGGAATATCAAGACCTTCACGTAACAAATTAATACCGACAAGACAATCATATTTGCCGCGTCTTAAATCATAAATAATTTGTGTGCGTTCCAAAGTTTGACATTCACTATGCAAGTAAGCAACTTTAAATCCTTTATCTTGCAAAAATTTAGTTAAATCTTCAGCCATACGAATTGTTAAAGTGACGATCATAACACGTTCTTTAGATTCAATACGTTTACGTAGTTCATAAATTATATCATCAATTTGACCTTCAGTTTTTCTAACCTCAATTTGAGGATCTAACAAACCTGTTGGACGAATGATTTGTTCAACTACCTGATTGTTAGCCTTATCAAGTTCATATGTTCCAGGAGTTGCCGAAGTGCAAATAACTTGATTCAATAATCCTTCAAATTCTTCAAATTTCAAAGGTCGATTATCGAGGGCACTTGGTAATCTAAAACCATAATCAACAAGCGTCATTTTTCTTGAACGATCGCCATTATACATTCCATTAAGTTGTGGAATAGTAACATGTGATTCATCAATAAACATCAAAAAATCTTTTGGAAAATAATCCAATAAACAATATGGACGTTGACCGGGTTGACGGCGATCAATATGACGAGAATAGTTTTCGATTCCAGGGCAAATTCCAAATTCACGCAAAGAATCAACATCTTGGCGGGTTCGTAAATCAATTCTTTCAGCTTCCAAAGGTTTACCTTGATCAAGAAAATATTGATGGCGTTCAATAAGTTCATCCATAATTGAGCTACAGGCTGCTTTAATTCTTTCGTGAGTTGAAGCGTGATCATATGCTGGAAAAATAGGGTAAGACTTAAAAGATTCCACAACTTCTCCGGTAAGGAAATTACACAATCTAATGCTATCAATCGTGTCATCAAATGTATCGATTTTTAAATAGTATTCATCGGTCGAGGCATTCATTATATCAATAATATCGCCATGCGCTCTAAATTGTCCTGGAGATAACTCTACGTTATTTCGAGTATATTGAGCTTCGATTAATTTTTGAAAAAACGCAGATCGGTCGAGTTTTTCGCCAATATGAATATCGAAAATTAATCGATTGTATTCATCAGGATCACTTAAACCATAAATAGAGGCAACACTGGCTACAATAATAGTGTCTCGTCTCTCCATAACTGAATTAATTGCACTTGTGCGTAATAATTCTATTTCTTCATTCATAACAGCACTTTTATCAATGTGCAAATCACTTGAAGGAATATAAGCTTCAGGTTGGTAAAAATCAAAGTTTGAAACAAAGTATTCAACACGATTTTTTGGAAACAACTCTTTAAATTCAGAATATAGTTGCCCAGCTAGTGTTTTGTTATGAACTAATACTAGAGTTGGGCGTTGAACAGCTTGAATGATATTAGCCATCGTAAAAGTTTTACCGGTACCTGTAGCACCAAGCAAAACTTGAAATTTTTTATTATCTTTCAAACCTTGTACTAATTCTTTAATTGCTTCGGGTTGATCACCTGTAGGCTTATAAGGAGAAGTAAGTTCAAATGGAACATTATTGTTTGTCTTTAGCATTTTTACGTTTCATTTCCTGTTTCTTGCGTGACTTAATAACAATGGTTTTAAAGAGAGGCTCATCGCCTTCTTGAAAGTTGAAGCCATTGCCAATGACAGATTTTGTCATAGTAAATGTAACAAAACAATAAGGATCAATTTTCTTTAAAGTTTCATAAAATGAATTATATTCATCCATTGAAATAACAACACGGATGATATTCTTTTGAAGGCCCTTATAGCCACCTTTACCAAGAATAATAGTTGAACCACGTTTTAATTCTTGTTGAATATAATCATTAATTGTTTGCCATTTATCGCTAACAACCTCACAAATAAGGTTTTTGCTTTGATTAACGTAAATCATATCAACAACTACAGCAGTAGAGATGGCACATAAAATATTCATCAACGAAAGAGAGACGAAATCATCACTCGAATTCCAGAAAATAATTGTGTAAGTAAGGATAACAACGGCATCAATAAAGAAAGTTATATAAGACATTTTAATTTTAGGAAATAACTTTTTAATTAAAAATGCAATGATATCAACACCACCAGTAGACCCGCCAACTGCAAAGGAAGCGGCAACACCAAGACCGATAATACCACCACCAAAAAGAGCGCATAACAAGTATGATACAAGATCGCCTTTTTGGAAATCAGAAACTAACTGTTTAGAAATATCTTGGAAAAAAGGTACACGATAAACCATTACTAAGAATAATGGGACAAATATTGAACTAATTAACGAATTGAAGGTAAATTTTTTACCTAAAAAAATTAAACTTAATATCATTAAGAACCAAGTTAAAACTGTAACAGTAACATCGACATAGCCTGAGACAACTAGTTTATCAAAAATGATAGCAATACCACTTAAGCCGCCAGCACAAATATTGACTGGAACGAGGAAAACACCAGTGCCAAAAGCCACAAGAAAAGACCCAAAAACAACCACTAAAAATTTCTTTAGCATAGTTATTATTGTTGCTTTTGAATATTCTTTATTAAGAATTTTCATGTTCTTTTGCCTCCTTTTCAAGATAAGCATAGATAAATCCATCTAGATCTCCATCCATGACACCTTGAACATCGACAGTTTCATAATCTGTTCGATTATCCTTAACTAAAGTATAAGGGCAGAATACATAAGAACGGATTTGAGAACCCCATTCAATATCTTTTTGTTCACCGATTATACCTTTAAGTTTTCTTTCTTTAGCTTCAAGTTCGCGTTGATAAAGTTTGTTCTTCAACATTTGCATACAGGTCGCCTTATTATTTAATTGGCTTCTTTCAATTTGGCAAGAAACAACAATTCCCGTTGGCAAATGTGTGATTCTGACTGCAGAACTCACTTTATTAACATTTTGACCGCCTGCACCACCTGATCTAAAACAATCTATTTTTAAATCTTTATCATCAATTTTAATATCTATTTGGTCATTAAATTCTGGAACAACGTTAACACTTGCAAAAGAAGTATGACGACGAGCATTAGCATCAAATGGCGATATTCTAACCAAACGATGGACGCCTTTTTCAGATTTTAACATCCCATATGCATTATGACCTTTAATTAAGACAATAACACTGCTTATTCCGGCTTCTTCACCTGGAATATAGTCTAATACTTCAATGCTAAAATGATGTCTTTCTGCAAAACGTGAGTACATTCGATAAAGCATACTTGACCAATCATGTGATTCTGTTCCACCAGCCCCTGGATGAATTTCAAGAGTTGCATTTAACGAATCATATTCACCACTGAATAAAACTTGTTTTCGAAATGCAGCCACATCTTTTTCAACATCATCTAGTTCACTATCAAGCAAGTTAATCATATCAGGTTGTGAAGCATCAATTTGCGCCAAAAAACTCAACAAATCCTGAATAGATTTGTTTAATTTTTCGTAAGTATTAACTTTATCTTTTAAATTATTTAATTCATCAACTACACTTAAGGCTTTCTTTTGATCGTTCCAAAAATTTGGATCAGCAGAAATGTTTTCTAATTCAACAATTCTTTCTTTTTTTCTCTCTAATTCAAAGAGAGCCATGGAGCTGTTGAATAATTACTAATAGACCATTAAGCGTCGTTTTAATTTCAAATAAATCGCGCATAATCTATTGCTCCTTAGCCGTGACTGTCGGCTTTTTCGCATCATCAAGAAGAGATTTGTCTTCTTTGTTTTTAGATTCAATTACTGGTTCAGTTGGAGCCGGTGCTTCCGCTGGTTTTGCTTCAGCTTCTGGGGTTGCATCTTGAGCAACTGGTTCAGGGTTCTTTCGAATAATTACGTTAACTAAATTTAAAACAGTTTCGATAGCTGACATGTCTAACATTTCATTAAACATGGAATAACCTTCATTGTTATAAGCTTGTAAAGGATTAGTTTGAGCATAGCTTCTGAGATAAATAGAGTTTCTCAATAAAGCCATATCATCAATATGTTTAGTCCAGTTTCGATCAATACAACGAAGAGTAATTTGTCTTTCAACTTGATTTTTAACATCGTCTGGCCATTCTTCAGAGTGAATCTTATACATTTCTTTTAAAGTTTCACAAAGATCGCCACTAGCCTCTTCACTTGTTAATTGGTCATATAATTTATAATTGAAAGATCCTTCAGGCATAAATCTCGGCATGATAATTTTGCCAAGAAGGTCAGCACTCACTAATTCATCAGTAGAATCAGTAGGAATTGCTTTCTTAACAAGAGCTTTAGCACAAGTCATAAAGAACTCGTCTAATAAATCTTGTATACTTTCAGCATAAAGAATTTCATCACGTTTTTTATACATGATTTCTCTTTGTTTTGACAAAACATCATCATAATCAAGTAAACTCTTACGAGTATCGAAGTTACGACCTTCAACACGTTTTTGAGCACCAGTTACAGCGCCCATTAACATGCTTGATTCAAGTGGCTCTTCACCCATTGAACTGAATAACCCTTTAAGATTATCGTTACCAAATCTAACCATTAAGTCATCATCAAGACAGCAGTAGAAACGGGTAAATCCAGGATCACCTTGACGTCCGCTTCGGCCTCTTAATTGGTTATCAATACGTCGACTTTCATGTCTTTCGGTTCCAAATACACATAATCCACCTAATTCGCGGACACCAGGCCCAAGTTTAATATCGGTACCACGGCCAGCCATGTTAGTTGAAAGCGTAATTTGTCCAAGTTCACCTGCATGAGAAACAATTTCAGCTTCACGTGCATTATTTTTCGCATTTAATAATTCGTGTTTAAGACCTTGTTCATCAAGTAAGTGTGAAATTTCTTCTGAAGATTCGACACTGGTTGTACCAATAAGAATTGGTTGCCCTTTTTGATGACGTTCAATAACTTCTTTAATTAATGCCTTTAATTTTGCCTCTTTATTAGCGAAAACATAATCAACGGCATCTACACGAACAACAGGTTTATTAGTTGGAATACAAACAACACGCATGTTATAAATTTTACGGAATTCTTCTTCTTCAGTTTTAGCTGTACCAGTCATACCGGCAAGTTTCTTATATAATCTAAAGAAGTTTTGATATGTAATTGTGGCTAATGTGACAGTCTCTTGCTTAATAGTAACATTTTCTTTAGCTTGAATGGCTTGGTGTAATCCATCTGACCATTCACGACCTTTTAAAACACGACCTGTATTTTTATCAATGATTTGAATCTCGCCTTCGCCATCAACCAAGTAATCAACATCACGTTTCATGATATAGTTGGCTTTTAAAGCTTGATGTATTCTATGGACTAAATCGGCATATTCAGGATCATAAAGATTTTTAATTCCAAACATTCTTTCGGCTTTATCATTGCCAGATTCGTTTAAATTACAGCTTTGTTCCTTAACATCAATAACAAAATCTTTTTCTTTTCTTAAACCTTTAACAAATCTATCGGCAACTGTATATTGAGAGGCGCTTGCTTTATTACCACCAGAAATAATAAGTGGGGTACGAGCTTCATCAATTAAAATTGAGTCGGCTTCATCAATAACGGCATAATTTAATCCACGTAAAACACGTCCGTCAATTGTTGGAGACATGTTATCACGAAGATAATCGAATCCTAATTCGGAGTTTGTGGTATACGTGATATCACATGCATGGGCTTCTTTCTTTTCGGATGTTGTTTTTTCACGAATATTAACACCAACAGTTAAACCGAGGAAAGTGTAAATTTGCCCCATCCAAGCAGCGTCACGTTGAGTAAGATATTCGTTAACAGTAATAACATGAACACCCTTACCAGCAAGAGCATTAAGATAAACAGACATTGTACAAGTTAAAGTTTTACCTTCACCTGTTTTCATTTCTGCAACATCGCCATCGTTTAAAACAAGAGCGCCAATAATTTGAACTGGGAAAGGAAATTGTCCTAAAGTTCTTTTGGCAGCTTCACGAGCAACAGCAAATGCTTCAAATTTTATATCTTCTAAAGTTTTACCTTCAGCTAATAAGTTTCTAAAATAAGGTGTTTTAGCTTTTAACTCATCATCAGTAAGTTTGGCCATTTCTTCTTCATAAGCCAAAACTTTGTGTGATTCTTTCTCATATTTTTTAAGTCTTCTCTTATCAAACTGAAAGATTGTATCAATGATGTTTCCCATTCTATTGTCTCCTACTTAAATCAATGCTTGTTTATTATATCACAGTTTAAAGTTTAATATATATAATATATTAAATTTCGATAACAATGCAATTCTATGTTATTTTTGAAAAATCTCTGCAGATTTTAACTATTTATAATATCTGTTTCCTTCGTACATAAAACAAAAATTTTAATTGTTGCAACTTGAATTTTATTTAGATTGTTTAGTACAAAATCTAACTGTTTCAAATTTTCAAGAAAATTAGCAACAATTAAAATTCTCATATGTTGTGCTTTTGCTTTAAATTTTTCATTTAAAACGTCAAATTCCTTTGTTTGGCCGGTTTTATCATGATTAAACTTTTTTAACAACAAAGAGGAAAAAACTTCTTCTATCGGATTATACTCCATACCATTAACGTTTACGTTTTTTGAACTTAAAGGCACCAAATAATAGCCCTTATACTTTAAACGCAAAGCATGAATATAGTAGTTTAAAAACACGTCTTTAAGTTCATAATCGCCACAACATTCAAAATTAAAAAGCAATTCAGTTAACTTTGTTGTTTCTTTATAAATTGTTAAGAGCTCAAAGCCTTTGTATTTTGAAAGTTTAAATAAGGGTTTTAGTTTTGAATAACATTCATAACATAAACATAGATCTTTTCGGAAAAAACTAACAAAATTGCTTTCACTTATTGTTTTAAAACAAACTTTACACTGCATCATTACATTCCTTTATTGTTCTAATTGAATTTTCAATGGCTAAATTTCTTTTCCCAGCAATATAAATAACATCGCCAAAAGGATGGGGAGCTTTACGACCTACTCTTCCTGAAATTTGCACTAATGCCATATCATCATATATTTTGCTATCAGCATTAAAGATAATTACTTGAAGATTGTCTATAGTAACTCCCCTTTCTAAAACAGATGTGGTCACTAAAAACTTATATTTATTTTTCTTAAAATCAGAAATTATTTTATTGCGATTTAAAGAGGTAGAGTTAACAAAATTACCATTTTTAACAAATAGATTAAGGACTCTAAATAATGTTTCTGATTCATCAATAGTGGGAGTAAATATTAAAACAGGCTTTTTTTCCTTAAGGAACTTTCTCAAGTAAATAAAGACATAAATATATTTGAATATTCCATAACAAATAATTACTTTAGGTACAGGAAGAGGTGAACCATGAAACCGTTTCATAAGTTTTAATAAACTGCCACCTTTAGATACGAATTCATCGATATAATCCTTACTTGGAGTAGCCGAAAGCAAAATATAATTACCTTTACAACTTCGTTTAAACATCGATAACAATAAATTGTTACCTTTATAAGGAAAGGCATCGATTTCATCGAGAATCAATAAGTCAAAATAATGATCATATCTATAAAGTTGATGTGTGGTAAGTATAATCAAATTTCCCTGCAATTCTTGAGTATTTCCTCCATAAACTGCAATCACATTATTATTGCGAAATACAGGGGCAAGACGCTGATAGAGCTCAATAACAACGTCTTTTCGAGGAATTGCAAAACCTACTTGCAATTTATTTTCAAGACAATAAGAAATTATTCCGAAAACAAGTTCTGTTTTTCCGGCACCAGTCACAGCATAAACTAGTGTATTTTTCTTATTCTTAAAATTTTCGATAATAGCACTTGAAACCTCCTTTTGTTTTTCAGTAAGTGAATAGGAGGCAAAAACTTTTCCATTGCCAAAAGTATCGAGTGATGTCTCGGCGGGTTCCCCATGAAAGGAAATACAATAGCGACAGTAAATTTGTCCATGAAAAAACCCAAAATACTTTGGGTCTTCATTGCCGCAAAACGGACATTTATACTTGCCCACAATTAATAAGTGGGCGTTTTAAAAATTTATTTCGGATTTTTTTCAAAATCTTTTAAATAATCTAAACGAACTTGATGACGTCCACCTTCAAATTCTGTATTAATAAAGGTATCAATTCTTTTTAAAATTACATCAATTGGTGTATAAGCTGCCGCAAAGGCAATCATATTACATCCATCATGTTTCTTCAATAAAGGGGTAACCTCATCACTATATGCTAAACCACAATAAGCGCCTTTTACTTTATTGGCGGCGATGCAAACTCCAATTCCAGATTTACATAAAACAACACCTAAATCAGCTTCTTTAGATGCTACTTTAAAAGCAGCCTTTAATCCAAATTCGCTCCATGAAGCCGGGTCTGCCGAAAACGTTCCAACATCTATGGTTTCAATTCCTTTATTATTTAAATATTTAATAATTTCTTTTTTATATTCATAACCGCCGTGATCGGCTCCTACAACAATTTTCATCTTTTTGTTTCCCTCCATTACTATTTCTTCAAAAGGAATAGGACCTTGTCTTACTAAAGTTATTATACCATTACTTATTTTAACAATCGTGGAAGGCACATTAGTAATGCATTCACCTTTAACTACTGCTTGAATTTCATTATCGAAAACTTTAATAACTTCTTCACTAGATAAAGCGGGTTTTTCTCCGGCTTTATTGGCACTTGGAACCAAAAGAGGTTCACCAATATATTCAATTAAATCACGCAATTCTTTATTTCCAGGAATTCTAACTCCAATAAATCCAGAATTTAATGTAATATAACCAGGCACACCCTTATGAACAGGAAGAATTAATGTAATAGAACCTGGCATATATTTATTAACAACTCTACGTGAAATCTCATCCAATTCAACATATTTTTCCATTTGCTCAATACTTGAACACATTAAAGTAAATGGTTTATCAGGTGCACGTAACTTCACTTTTACAAGATGGTTATAAGCGTTTTCGCTTGTTGAAATAACACCTAAGCCAAAAACAGTTTCAGTTGGAAATGCAATAACTTCATCTTTTAAAAGCAATTCTTTTAAGTATTTTTTGTCATCAAATGTAACAGTTTTCATAATGATTCAATAAAAAGAAATCGATCTTTTCCCTCCATATCTTTTTTGAATTCGTATTTCGAATAATTTCGATAAAAGAAATCATTTGATAATATCTTCTCTAATTTATCCTTCATATCGTATCCTATTTCAAAACATAATAGAAACTTTTCATCTAGAAAATGTTTGCAGTTCTCGAATATTTTTTCATAAAATAGCGTTTCGGGTCTCGCAATTAAAGCGTGATATGGTTCATAATCTTTAACGTTCTTCTCAATTTCGTCTTCATTAGAAATGTATGGTGGATTTGAGATAATGACATTAACTTTCTTAAAAGGGTAAGTTTTAAGTTTTAAAATATTTCCAAACTTAAATTTAGCTTTAGATTTTAACGTAATACCATTATATTTTGCTACCAGCAAAGCTTTAATAGAATTATCTATTCCATAAACATTATGGGGGATCTGCAGCGTTTTATCTAATGCAATTGAAATATTACCAGAGCCACTTCCTAAATCTACAATATTTATGTCTTTTTCGAAATTAACAAATTTTGTATTTATTCTCTTAATGGTTTCAAAAACCAATTCTTCAGTCTCAGGACGAGGTATTAATACAAAACTATTCACATAAAAATCCATATTATAGAAATGAGCGCTATGAATTACATATTGAACAGGAACACCCGCTAAAACTTTATTGATTAAATTTTCGTCCTTTTTCGATAAAGTAATCTCTTTATCTCGGTTAAACTCAAATTGCGTCATATTATCATAATGATAAATATGACATAAAACTATTCTTAAGGCTAAATCTGAAATGCCTTTTTCTTTAAAAAACTCAATATATTTATAATACAAATCATTTAGAGTCATGTTGTTCCTCGGCAATTATTTGTTGTTGAACGTCATAATGATGTAAAGCGTCAATAATTTCATCCAATTCGCCTTCCATTACACGATCAAGTTTTTGAATCGTAAAACCGATACGATGGTCAGTTACACGATTTTGTGGATAATTATAGGTTCTAATTTTTTCACTACGTTCACCAGTACCAACTTTTAAACGTCTTTCGTTTTCAATTTTTTCATCTTGTTCGGCTTGTTTTGCTGCTAAAATTTTAGCACGCAACATACGCATACAAATTTCACGATTTTGAATTTGAGATTTTTCAGTTTGACAAGATACGACAATTCCTGTTGGCATATGGGTAATACGAACGGCTGATTCTGTTTTGTTAACATTTTGACCACCAGCTCCTTGTGAACGATAAGTATCAACATGTAAATCTTCTGGTCGAATTTCAACTTCGACATCTTCAACTTCTGGCATAACAAGAACAGTAGCAGTCGAAGTATGAATTCGACCATTCGCTTCTGTCTTAGGAACACGTTGAACACGGTGAGCCCCAGATTCAAATTTTAATTTAGAATAAACTTTTTTGCCTTTAACCATAAAAGATATAAGGGAATAACCGCCGGCACCAGAAGGAGATTCATCAATTACTTGAATTTTCCAGCCTTGAGTTTCAGCATATTTAAAATACATTCTAAATAAATCACCAGCAAAAATATTAGCTTCATCACCACCAACAGCGCCACGAATTTCAACAATAATATTCTTATCGTCGTTTGGATCGCTTGGAACTAATAAATTTTTCAATTGTTCAGTAATTTCGTCCATTTGTTTTGTTGTATCAGTAACAAGATGACGCGCATATTCTACCATTTCAGGATCAGATTCAGTTTCAATTAGAGCAAGGGCATCTTTATGTTCGGTTTCAATGTGAAGATATTTATCAAAAACTTCAATCACAGGTTCAAGATTAGATTTTTCTTTCGAGATTTTTTTAAAATTATCAAGGTTATTTAAAACTTCGCTAGTTTCTAGCTCTTGATTTATTTCTCCCAGTCGGCGTTTCATCGTCTCTAACCTATTAAACATCGCTTCTTCCATAACATTTTCCTCGCTTTGCTATTATACTACATGCAATTATAATTTAAAAGTTGTGAAAACAATGACCTTTTGTCTTTAATAAACTCTCTTTTACATATATAATATGTAAAGGAAAACTTATGGCGTATTTAGCATTATATAGAAAATATAGATCACGTACTTTTGATGAACTTGCAGGTCAAACGTATATTGTAAAAACTCTGCAGAACTCCCTTAAAAATGGAGAAATTTCACATGCTTATCTTTTTTGCGGGCCCCGTGGAACTGGTAAAACTTCCATGGCTCGTTTATTTGCTAAAGCTTTAAACTGCTCCGAAGGATTTGGCCACATTTGTAATGAATGTGAAAATTGTAATCTTATTAATGATGGTGTCCATCCCGATGTAATCGAAATTGATGCTGCTTCGAATTCGAGTGTTGACCAAATACGTTCTTTGATTGAAAAAGTAAAATATGCACCTTTAAAAGGACGTTATAAAGTATATATTATTGACGAAGTCCATATGTTATCTAATAGCGCTTTTAATGCTTTATTAAAAACTTTGGAAGAACCGCCAGAGGATGTTGTATTTATTTTAGCGACAACCGAACCTCACAAAGTATTGCCAACAATTATCTCTCGCTGCCAACGTTTTGACTTTACAAAAATTAGCGACCACGACATTAAAGATCGTCTTCTCTCTATTATGCGTAAAGAGAATATTGTTTGTGACACGGAAGCTTTAAATGAATTGATTTCTTTAAGCGACGGTTGTATGAGAGACGCTTTATCTATTCTCGACCAATTAGTTGCTTATACTAATAAATCTATCCATTATAGCGACATTTTACAAGTTTTCGGACTTATTTCTATCAATGAACAAACCGATTTTTTAGGTGAACTTTTCGCTTATAATGTAGAAGAAGTAATCAAAAGATACCATCAATACGAGATAAGAGGCGCCGATATTATGCGTCTTAATATTAATTTAATAGATATTTTAAAAGATATTCTTATTTTTAAGACAACTAAAAACAAAGATTTACTAGTCCGTTTACCTTTAGATTTAGCTGTTAATCTTTCAGAATTGGTTGACCTTGAATACTTAAACGCCCTAATAGATGTCTTTATTAAAGCTAGTGGCGATTTAAAGAGTGTTTCTAATGTTGCCTCCACTTATGAAATTGTATTATTAAAAGCATGCTCAATTGAGAATAAATCGATTAGAAAGCCTGCAAAAGTTGAGCAAAAGATACAAAATGATGTAAAAATCGAAAATCAAGTTGATGAACAATCGCCGGTTGTTTCGCACGTTGAAGAACCACTAGATGAACCAGTTCCTTATGTTGAAAATGAAGAATTATCGAAAGAATTAGAAGATAAACCTATTATTAAATATGATGACGATATTTTAATGAAGGCTATTGTTAAGAGCACAAAACTTGAAAAAGTTAAACTTTATAATTTGTGGAGCACAATTTCAAATTACTCTACTGATTTGAAGTATGCTAAATATGTTGCAGCTTTAAAAAGTTGTTCAATCTTTACATTATGTGATGAGTTGTTAATTGTTCAAACACAATTTAAGACAATATTACCTCTAATTAATGCCGCCGCAAATAATGCAGATGTTTCAGAATTGATTTCTTTAATTTATGGCTCAAAAATTAAAATTTATGCAATTGATTTATCCGAAGCTTCGCGACTTCAAACTACATATTATAACTTACGACAAATTGATCGTTTGCCAAAGAAAGATGAAATTGGGAAGATTTTTAAATGAAAAACTTAGCATCATTAGAACAATTAATAGATAGTTTTGAGAAATTTCCTAGTATCGGACATCGAACAGCCGAAAGATTAGCCTATGCTGTTTTAGAAATGGACGAAAATACAGTTCAAGAAATTTCAAAAAACATCATTAATGCAAAATCTAAAATACATCCTTGTAAAATATGTGGAATGTATACTGAAGATGAAATATGTGATATCTGCAAAGATATTGAAAATCGTGATCCTTCTAAACTTATTGTAGTTTCTACAACAAAAGATGCTTTTGCTATTGAAAAAATTAACACTTCCTATAAATATCACGTCTTAAATGGAGACATCTCGTTATTAAAAAACATTACACCGGACAAACTGAATATAGCCTCATTATTAGAACGCATAAAGAACGAAAATATTAAAGAGGTTATTATTGCTACCAATCCAACTGTTGAGGGCGAAACAACCGCTCAATATATTGCTAAAATTCTTGAAAAAGAAAACGTTACTGTTTCTCGTTTAGCGACCGGCTTACCAATGAATGGAGAAATCGATTATTTAGATTCTCTTACCATTGACCGAGCCATTAGCGGACGAACCAAAATTAAATAGGAGGCAAGATTATGTTTATTACATTTGAAGGACCAGAAGGAAGCGGTAAAACTTCTGTTATGAAGTCTGTTTCAACTAAATTATTAGCTGAAGGTTATGATATATTATGCACTCGCGAACCAGGTGGCACACCCATCGCTGAAGAAATACGTAATGTTATTCTGAATCGCGAAAATACTAAATTAGATCCTCGCTGTGAAGCTTTGCTTTATGCGGCTAGTCGTCGTCAACATCTTGTCGAAAAGATTTGGCCAGCTCTTAAAGAAGGCAAAATAATTTTTTGTGATCGTTTTCTTGATTCTTCCTTAGCTTATCAAGGCGGTGCTCGTGGATTAGGAATCGATGAAGTTTTAGCTGTAAATATGTTTGCGACCGAAGGAAAATTTCCAGATTATACTCTACTTTTTGATATAACTCCGGAAGAAGGTTTATCACGTATAAAACGTAATTCTAGCCGTGAAGTAAATCGCCTTGATCTTGAAAAACTTGAATTCCACCGCAAAGTTCATGAAACATTTTTAGAACTTGCTAAAAGATATAAAGACCGCTACATCATTATTGATGCCTCTTTACCATTTGATACTGTCTGTGACAACGTTTATAAAACCATTAAAGAGATTTTATTAAAGAATAAATGAATATCGATGAATATATTAAAGTAAATCAACCAGTTCTTTATCAAATACTGGTGAATACTTCTTTAAAAAACACGTATGCTCATGCTTATTTATTAAGTGGATTTTTTGGAATGCCAGTACTTGATATTGCTAAATATGTCGCCAAAACCATCTTTTGTAAAAACAAAAATCCTTTAGCATGCAATAACTGTGACAATTGTGAAAAAATTGATAACAATATCTTTTTGCCTTTAATAATTGTTGATGGCGAAGATGGAACAATTTTAAAAGACTCTATTCAAAATATTGAAGAAACTTTTTCAAAAACATCAATTGAAAACAACCATAAGTGCTGTTACATCATAAATGTCGTAGAACATATGACTACAGATGCTGTTAACGCATTATTAAAGTTTTTAGAAGAGCCAAACGACAATGTTTATGCGATATTAACGACTAAAAATATATTAAAAACTCTTCCAACTATCGTGTCTCGTTGCCAAGTAATTCGCCTTTATCCAACAATTAAAGATAATCTTATCGAAGATTCTGTTAATGATGGAATAAATCGCGAAGATGTTGAAATCCTATCCTTTATTTATAGCATTAAAAGCGACATTGCGAATGTCGCGTCTTCAGAAGAATATAAATTATTGAAAGAAAATTTATTAGGTTATTTGAATAAATTAGTCACAAATAAAGATGATGCAACATTCTTTTTAGAAACAAATATTATTCCAGTAATAAAAGAGAAAGATGATCAAAGATTATTTATTGACTTATTAACAACCTTCTTAACAGAGGCAATTAAATGTCACTCAAATAATCAATATAATTTAAAATCCTATGAAAACCTCCTTAATGCAATATATAATAAGATAGCAAATATAGAGAACGTGGTATTTCAAATTTATAGTAAAAGATCAGAAATTGATTTAAACATAAATCAAACGTTGTTGTTTTTAGAAATCGACCGACTTCTTAATGAGGGTAAATAGATGAATTATTTTGTAGGAATTAAATTTGATAAAGGCAATAAGTATTATAGTTTTTCAACCGATAATGCTGAGCTTTTACCTGGAGATAAAGTTGTTGTAGAAACTATTCGTGGTTTGGAACTAGGCGAAGTTACGACAAAACCTTTATCAGTTGAATTTTATAAATCTGATTTGGAACTAAAGCCAATAATTAAGCTTGCAGATCAACATGATTTGAAACAATTTGAACTAAATAAGACTTTAGCTGAACAAGCAAAAACAGTCTTTGTTGAAGAAGTTGAGAATCTTAAATTAGACATGCATTTAGTAGATTGCGTTTATACTTTAGATGCCTCAAAGGCAATATTTTCGTATGTTTCTGATGATCGTGTTGATTTTCGTGAACTATTGAAAAATTTGGCTCCAAGACTTCACTGCCGTGTTGAACTTCGTCAAATTGGTCCACGTGATAAAGCTAAAATTTATGGCGGCATTGGCATTTGTGGCCGTCCAATTTGTTGCTCTTTATTTTTGAATGAGTTTGATGGCATTTCAATTAATCGTGCTAAAAACCAAATGCTTGCAATAAATATTCCAAAGCTATCTGGTCAATGTGGCAAATTAATGTGTTGTTTAAAATTTGAAGATGAGGCCTATACTGCATTAAAAGCCGAATTTCCAGATACTGGCACAAAGTTAAAATACAACGATTCAGTGTATTTTGTTTCAAGCTACAATGTTATTTCAAAAATTGTAAAATGTTCCAATTCTGAAACTGAAATTTTTATTCCTTTAGATGCCGTTAAGAAAGGCATCGAAGCTTTTAATAAAGGAACTAAAACAAACAAATAATATGAAAGGCACATTATTTTTAGTAGCGACTCCAATTGGCAATTTAAACGAAATTTCTAAGCGTCAAGTCGATACTTTAAATATGGCCGATGAAATTTTTTGTGAGAATCCAAATAATAGTTTAAAACTATTATCTTCTTTAGGTATAAAGAAAAAATTATATCAATTAAATGCCGTTCATGAAATCGAAATGTCTGCAAAAGCCATATATTTTTTAAATGAGGGTCATAACGTGGCCTACATTAGCGATGCGGGTTACCCCTGCATTTCTGATCCGGGTTCAACCCTTGTTAAATTAGCCATTAAAGATGAGATTACCATCAATGTTATTAACGGCTCTTCTGCATTATTAACTGCTTTATGTGCTTCGGGTTTAGACACTTCACGATTTACTTTTATAGGTTTTCTTTCTTCAAAGGCCGGAACTCGAAAAAACGAATTGCTAAAATTAAAAGAGCGTGAAGAGACTTTGATATTTTATGAGTCATCACATCGTATTCAAGAAACTCTTAATATTATGTTTGAGGTTTTTGGCTCACGTCCAGCCGTCTTAGCTCGAGAACTCACCAAAATACACGAAGAATATCTTCGAGGCACTCTTGCTGATATGCAAAATCTCAGCGAATCTCAATTAAAAGGTGAATATGTCATTATTATTGAAGGCCAAAAGGAAGCACCAATAATAGACGATAATACTCTTTTTAACGAAGTAGATTTGTTGATTAAAAATGGTTTAAAAACAAAAGAAGCTATTGAATCAATAGCTTCTAAATATAATGTTTCAAAAAACGTTTTATATCAAAAATATCACAAACGTTAATTTCTGTTTCTTAATTCTTCTTTTAGAATTTCTTGGAATCTCTTACTAGAGGTTCTTTTTGTTTTCTTCGGATCAATTGGCGTTATTTTCTTTTTAATTGTGCAATGTATAGCATAGGCAATAATGCCAATTAAGGAGACTCCACTGATGGCTAATCCGCCTTTAAGATATGGCGTAACATAACTAACTTTATATGTTGTATCTCCGGTTTCAGCCATAAAGGAAACCCAACCACCATTACCATTATATGTTTTTAATGTCGTTTCTTTTGAGCCATGAATTGCTTTAACGCTCCAGCCTTTACTATATCCAACATTTAGAACAACAAAACGACGAGATGCGAAATTAGTTTTGAATGTGTAAGTGTTTGTCGTATGAGAAACATTTGTTAATGGATAAGTTTTAAGATTATTAATAACATTCATATAATCATCATATTGCCAGCGATAAATATAGGACGGAGCAACATCTTTTAAAGTTCTTGCATCTTTAACACTACAATAAGGAACACAAATAATCTTCGTAATATTCTTGCCTTGAGTATAAAGCGAACGCACATTACGATACCAACCATAGTTATCAAAAAGTAGGTTATTGTCATAAGTAACAACTTTATTAGTATCATCAATTAAGAAGTAACCATAACGGAAATCGTCAGATATTTTTTTATTAATAAATAAGGCAGCATTCTTTTCATCTTTTGGAGTAAAGCTACCAGATTTCGGAGTAAGAACAACAATATTTTTACCATAACTTAATGCCGTATTAGCATCAAGAACGGTTCCATTTGATAAATAAGCTAATGGATTGCTTGGATCAAAATAATCACTTAATTCATATGCTACCGCATTATAAGTATTTATATTGCTGGAAGTATTATTCATATAGTATGTATATAAATTAGGAGTAGAAGCATATTTACTTTCTTCTAAAGTGTTATAACTAAATTCATTACTATATTCCTTCTTTAAAGAAGCAATATCTTCCGTACTTAAAACTGCAGAATGAAGGAAATTATAATCATTATCGAGTTCATTTGTTGCCGCGTTTTGATAAAAAAGCGTAGAATTAATCGTGACTTTAGCTGGAGGATCACTTGGAGTAATTTGAGGATCTAACACTTTATCATATGAAAAACCTAATTCGATAAAATTATCGTTTTTGTATAAAGAATAATCATAATAATCTAAAACTTTTTCGTAACCAAAAGGAATATTAGGTTCAACGTGGACCACTTTCGTGGAACCGACGCCATAATTTGTTTCAATTCTTTTAGTAAGATAATATTTAACTCCTAAAAAAGTATCAAGGAGTGGTTTCTTTTGAATGGCTTCTCCAACCCAGTTTGATGGACTACGTGAGATACGAGCCCAAGACAAATATTGGTCTTGTGCGCTATTATAAGTTGAATTAAAGAAAGAAATGCCATTATAGTTTTCAAGTTGGGCAATATTTGTTCCACTGTAAATAATTCTACCTGATTGAACACGATAAAAAGTATCATCATAAAGCTCATCAGTTTTAGTATTTAAAGAATTAAAAATCTCTGTTTCACGGCTAAAATTGGTAACCCCACCAATGAAACTATTTGTAAAGTATTTCACATATCCTTGTGAAAAATTAAAATAAACGCCCATCACGGTACATTCAACAAAAAGAATAATCGGCGCATACTTTAAGAAATTTTTCCTAAACTGGAATTTTCTAAAAATAATATACGTAACAATTAAAAGAACAATTTCCTCAGCAATAATAGCCCAACGTTCTTTTGGTGCTAAGACATATGATCCGTAGATGTCAGGGCAAGCGCAGGCATAATAGACACAAACCATCATTAAAGTAAAAATAATTATAAAGGAGGCATCAAAATACCAATTCTTATATTTTTCTGGCTCATTATACGAAATGGCACAATATAGAACAATAAAGGCATAAGGCAAAAATTCCCAACGACCATAACTTGAAGTAAAGGCCATAAAGAAATAATAAAAGAATGGCGTAAAGAGCGCTAAAGTAAAGAAACCTATAGCAAGCAAATGAGACCATTTGTGTTCTTTACAAGACTTAAAGATACTAGCAAAAAAGATTAAGATTACTGGCGTATAGGCAAATAAACTAGATGCCATTTCGTCATATCGATTACCAACTCCAACAACATTTAAAATTGAAACGTTTCGTCCGTCACTTGCTGGGAAAAGGAAGGACATCAAAGGATAAAAAACACGATATCCTTTGTATGAACCTTGTAGCAATCCACCACTGACTGATGAATAATAACTCTGCCAATCAAAAATATATCCAAAAAATTTACCAAAATCACGATCTTGAAGAGCTTGTTTTAAAAGTCCTAAATATGAAGAGGTACTTCGACTATAACTTAAGGCATTCATAAAGGCTGGAATTGTAAAAAACGCTGAGAACATTAAACCAACGGCAAACGACAAAATTCCAATACCTAATATTTTAAAATTATCTTTAACTGTACGGGTATGCGCAGTTTGACATAATCTAAAAAGGGCATAAATTACACTACCGATACAAACCGGAACAAGAAAATAGAAATTAGAAATAGAAATAAGGAACAATCCTATCATTAATGTATAAGGTTTTTCCTTATTTATTACTTTTTCAATACCTAATAAAACTAGTGGAAAAAAGGTACATATTTCCATATAGCAATTGAACCACATATAGAAAACAATCCAACCACCAAAACCATAACATATAGAAAAGAAACGAGCTTGCAACTCTTTAACATTAAAGTGTTTAAGCAACAATCTAAAGAATAACGCGGCCAAAACCAATTTAAATATCATCGTTATAGACATCATTTGAACAAGCCAAGCACGAGGGAAAAGAATGCAAACTAAAAAGAATGGGTTAAAGAAATAATAGAATGTATTATTCGAAATATTATCCGCCCCTAAAAATGTATTAGAATCCCATAGTGGAAATTCGCCTGTTGCAAAAAAGTGATGCCAATCGTCATAACCATTAAAATAAAAAGGAATGTCTTGAGCTACATAGTCCCCACTAGGAGTAATAGTAAAACCATTAATAAATAAAGAACTTGCAAAAAAAGCAATTCCTAAAATAATAAGGATTACGACATAATAGAAAAGACTGTTTTTATTTTTTAAAACAGGCAATATCTTATTATTCCAAAAGAGTTTTAGTTTTTGTGCCATATTTTTTTGATTTCGGAACCTTTTTCTTTGTTTTTACTGAAAAAATTAGAAAATTCGGCAGGAATCTTTGATTCAAACTTATAAATCTTTCCAGTAACAGGGTGTTTAATAGTTAAATTATAGGCATGTAAGCATAAACGATGCAATGGGTCTGTTGGCTCACCATATTTATCATCACCTGCTATAAAATGTCCAATAGATCCAAGCATAACTCTTATTTGATTCTTACGACCCGAATCAATATTTACATCAACTAATGAATAATCATCTTTTTCATTAATGACTTTATAATTTGTTACGCAAAAATAGGCACCGCGACGATCGCGAGCGTCGTGAACAATAGACATCATATTTGCACTATTTAGTTTCAAAAATGCTTTTAAAGTACCAGTTTTTTCTTTAAATATACCATCACAAATTGCATAATAACCACGATAAATGGCACAATCATTCCAATTATCTTGAAGTTGATTTTTAAGCTCTTCGTTTTTCGCAAACATTAAAACTCCAGAAGTTTCACGATCAATACGATGAACAACATAAACTCGGTTGTGTTTATCAAAGCTTTGAACGTATGAAGTTACTAATCTATAAGCAGTATTTGATTTTTCTTTGTCGCTTGCGACTGACAGCATTCCATAAGGTTTATTAATAACAATTATTTCATCATCTTCATAAATTATTTCAAAATCGAGTTTTGTCTGTTTAGGATGAATTGGTTGCTTCGAAATAATAATCACATCATCTTTCGCAACTTCAAAATCAAACTGTGAAACGGGTGCGCCATCAATGGAAACACAATGATGCGCTAAAATTGCCTTGACATTTTTCTTTGGAGTATCGGGCATAATTTCATACAAATACTCCAAAAGTTTGGCAGATTTAGTTACAGTATATTCTTTTATATTTAATGGACGTCGTTCCACTTTTGAACGATTTTCCCATGTATTTCTTTTTGCGTTTTTATTCATATTTTTCCTTTATTGCGGCATTAATTAAACCAACAAACAGCGGATGCGGTTTTATTGGACGAGATTTAAACTCTGGATGAAATTGACATGAAATAAAGAACGGATGATTCTTAATTTCAAAAATTTCTTTTAAATTAGTTTCAGGATTAACCCCCGAAAATAGAGCATCTTTGTTCTTTTCAAATAATGGCAGATATTTATTGTTAAATTCATATCTATGACGATGTCTCTCGCTTACCATATCGTTTTGATATAAAGAATAAGCAAGCGAATCCTCAATTATTTTACATTTATACGCACCCAAGCGCATCGTACCACCTAAAGATATGCCTTGATATTGGTCTGGCAAATAATCAATAATAGGATTTTTGCAGGTCTCTTCTAATTCACTTGAATTAGCATCATCAATTTTTAAAACATTTCTCGCAAATTCAATAGTGGCTAATTGCATGCCAAAGCAAATTCCTAAAAATGGTAATTTATTTTCACGTGCGTATTGAATAGCGTTAATAATGCCCTCTGTTCCTCTAGAGCCAAAGCCACCAGGAACAATAATGCCATTAACGTCACTAAAATTTTCACTTAATGATTCTTTAGTTAAATTAGTGGCGTCAATCCATTTGATATTTACTTTTGTTTTCGCTGCAAAACCCGCATGTTTTAATGCTTCAGCTACTGATAGATAGGCATCATGAAGTTCAACATATTTTCCAACCAAAGCAATACAAACATCTTTATCTGAAGCTTTAATGTTAGAAATAATTCCTTCCCAATCACTTAGAGAAATTTCATTAGTATGTTCTATATTCATTCTATCAAGAATAAATCCATCAACATTTTGCTTATGATATGACAAAATAACGTCATATACAATTTTTTCATCAACACATTCATATACTGCATTTTTAGGAACGTTGCAGAACATTGAAACTTTTTCTTTTTGCGAATCGCTTATGTGCTTTTCGCTTCTTAAAATAATAATATCTGGTTGAATGCCAAATCCTTGTAATTCTTTAACACTATGTTGTGTTGGCTTTGTTTTTAATTCTTCAGAAGTTTTTAAATAAGGAACAAGTGTATTATGAACAAATAGTACATTTTCGTAGCCTTTTTCAAGCCTAAACTCACGTATTGCTTCAATAAATGGCAACGACTCAATATCACCAACAGTTCCACCAATTTCTGTAATTACGACATCCGCATTTGATTTAATCGCAGCTTGTTCAATCCTGGATTTAATTTCGTTTGTAATATGTGGAACGACTTGAACAGTAGCTCCAAGATAATTCCCTTTTCTTTCTTTATCAATAACACTTTTATAAATTTTTCCTGCAGTGACTGATGATTCTTTTGTTAAATTTTCATCAATAAATCTTTCATAATGCCCTAAATCCAAATCAGTTTCAGCACCATCTTCTGTCACAAATACTTCACCATGTTGATAAGGAGACATTGTTCCTGGATCATAATTAAGATAAGGATCCATTTTTTGCATAAAGACCTTCAAACCATGTTTTTTAAGAAGAACACCAATTGAAGCAGCTGAAATACCTTTTCCCAAAGAGGAAACAACGCCACCGGTAATAAAAATGAATTTAGTTTTCATACACTTTATTATAGTTAAAATATTGTTATTCTTAAAGCACAAAAACACTTAGACACTATAATAAAAATAAAATATCGTTATCTTTTAGAAAATTCATAAAAATATCACTACAATACTTTAACAAATGGGAAAAAAACTAAAAATATAGATTATAATGTTTCTATGGAAATTATTAATAAAGTTTTTGAAACAGATAAGTATTCAGTTGAATACATGCAAATCGGCAAATTTGATGAAAATTCAATACCACTAGTAATAATACATGGTGGACCTGGCGGTTCAATGAAAGCATATGAACCACTCCTAAAGATCGCAGACAAAGGTTTTCCAATTATCCTATACAATCAACATGGCTCCGGAAATTCTACTATAAAAACCGAGAATCACAAAGATGTTCTTACTCTTGAGTCTTATGAAGAAGAATTGTCTTTATTTTTGACCTATTTAGGATATAAGAAATATCATTTATTAGGTCATTCTTGGGGTGGAATGCTGCTAATGCACTATGCTATACATATGAACACCACTAACATAAAATCATTAATATTATTTTCTGGTTTGCCTTCAACAAAATTATGGAATCAACAAGGCCAATTATTAATTAAAGAGTTAAACAAAAAACAAAGAATTGCAATTTCCAAACAATATCATAACAAAAAATACAATTTAGATGATTATAAAGAGGGAGTTGCCCGTTTTTTGCTTTGTCATAATAAAGGGTTATCGAAACCAGAAGTTATTAATCCTTGGAAAAGTGAATGTACCTTTAGCTTAGAGGTTTACAACTATATGTGGGGCAATAGTGAATGTTTTGGAACAGGCACTTTAAAAAGTTTTAATGTTATTTCAGATTTGCATAAAATTAAACTGCCTACGCTAATAATAAGTGGCGCTTTTGATGAATCTACTCCCACAATAAATAAATTAATTAACGACAAAATAAAAGGCAGCAAATGGGTTTTATTATCAAAATCAGCTCACTGTGGTTATATCACCGAAAATAAAAAAGTCTGCAAAACCTTAATTAATTGGATGAATGTTTCAAATAATTCGAAATAATAAAAAGAAAAATCTCGCCAACTGGTGAGATTTTATTTTTAAAATTCAAGGGGAGTTTTTGGTGGAGATGTGGAGAGTCGAACTCCAGTCCAAGTGTAGCCCGTCAAAAACATCTACAGCTTAGTTCAATTTAGTATTTAACCTATTTATCAAATTTAACAAACATTCGTAGGCGAGATTATTTAAGTTTCGACTAAACAACATAATCATATGATTAGTCTATTCTTTTGTTATGACGTCTTACCAAAGCGTGAAAGAATAAAACCTTCAGAGACGCGTAGCTCCCACAGAGTGGGTCCAATATTTAGGCGCTAATTAAGCAGCTGCGTAAGATAAATTTCTGTTGCCAGATAATTTTTGTTGGCGATAACGTCGCCACTCGACTGCAATTTAAGTTAGGCAATACACCTGTCGAAACCGGTTCATCCCCTTGTGAAAGTACTATACAACTTAACGTTAATAAATTCAACTTAATTAGTGAATAAGCTGAGTTAATTATTCAAAAATATCAAATCTTTATAATATAAATATTATAATTGTTTGCTTGTTTTTGCTTCTTACTATATAATAAAAACGCTATGAAAAAATTTATAAGTTATTTCTTTAAAACACTTTACAAAAACGACGCTGTCGTTGATGCTGGACGTACCCAACCATGGTGGCAAGGCATCATACTATTTTTTATTTCGATTTTTATTTCAATCATTCCAACATTATGTACTACATGGACTGTTGATGGATCAACTTTCTTAGGTTCCAACACTTATGGCGTCGATGATGGTTTGGTAGCTTTTAGCAAATTCTTATCCGATAAAAATATGAATTTTGACATTGATCATGATGCAAAACAAATTAATGTCTCTGGTCAAATTGTATCATTATCTACTTGGAACGAAGCATTAGGCGCAAGCAAAGATTCTAAAACTCCAGCACCTTATAAGTACAATATTTATGTTATTGATTCTTCGACTTCAGTAGGAAGCGAGTATTATCAAAAAACAGTCTTTGAAGCTTATGATTTCACTGATTATACCAATAAAGATTTGGTAGCCATCAACATTAATAATATCTTACAAAATAGATCTTTATTACCATATGACACTACCGATTATACAGTTACAAAAATTTCATCAACTGACGTTGTAAAAACCACTTCATTCCTTATTTTTACAAAAGATAGTTATGCTCTTTATAAATTTCCAAACGCCTCAACGACATATACTTCCGCAAGTGGAAATTTCAATAACTTAAGCACTTCATCTTTTAAAGATATTAAAGACCTCACTTCTTGGAAGGAATTCTTTAGACAAGGTTATATCGATAATAAGAATTATGTTTGTGCTATGCAAACAAGTATTATCTTAGCCGTTAATGTTGCCATAACTCTCTTGATGGGCTTCATGCTTTGGATTATGACACGTGGTAAAAACAATCCATTTAGAGTCATTAAATTTCATGAAACAATGGAAATGGGATTCTGGGCTAGCTTTTCACCAGCTGTTCTCTCCCTGATTTTTGGCTTCTTAATGTCACAATTTGCAACAATTGCTTATGTTATGATCTATGGCGTAAGAGTCATGTTCATCTCAATGAAGCAGCTCAAACCTGCTTTTGGTGAAAAATAAACTAATAAAACTAAGCCTTCTAACGAAGGCTTTATTAATATTTAAATTATTAATTATTACTTATAACTTTTATCAAATTAATTTAAGACAATAAAAAATTATTATCTTAATAATAATGTTAAGAAACAAAATTATTACTTTAAGTAAAACTAAAAAGGTGTATTTTTTCGTTTATTCTCATTTCAATTTGGCATCTTGTCATTTAAACATTATGCTAAATTAATAATTTATATAAAGGAAAAAGATAAAGCAATAGATAATAAGGAATTAAAAAAGTAGCGGTATAGCCCGCTACTTTTAATCTCCGTAATCGGAGCCTCGAGATTTGTCTTCGACATAAATGTTTAATTTGTTAGTTATGTCTGTGATTTCAACATAAATATAATCTTCAAGATTAATATATGGAAATTCGTAATCACCAACAAATACAACATGCAAATTCTCTTTGACTAATCTCAGCATTTCATCTATAATCTTTTGAAAGGCATTAGGATGGATGTTTTTTAACCCTTCTAATTGGGTGTAAAAAATTGGTTCTATGTAGAACGAATGGTTTTCGTCTAAAATGTATTCCCTCTCCATCGGATACTTTTGACTAGGTATAGATTTAATGTCCTTAAATTCAATATATTCCATATTGAATTATTATAAATTAGAGAAAGGAGAAAAGCAAAAATGATTGATGCAGAAAAAATCAAATTGGTTGTAACTGATATCGATGGTACTTTGTATTCTCATACTCAAGACTGTGTTCCAGAAAGTGCTGTTAATGCAATTCGTAAATTGCATGAAAAAGGCATTGCCTTTGCATTATGCTCAGGCCGTAATCGTTATTTAATCGGGAAAAGCGGAGTTTTAAACTATGTAAATCCTGATGCAATGATTACTATGAATGGCGCGACTGTTTATGTAGGAGACAAAGTTATTCACTCATATCCAATTCCACCAGATGTTGTAAATTCACTAATTAAGTTTTCCAAAAGATTAAAATTTGGTCTTACGTTAATTGAATTAAATGAAGGTCATATCAATTATATTGATGATCGTGTCATTTCCGCCCATGAAAAGTATGGTACAAGATTCCCACAACCACGTACATTCCCTGATAACTACGACCGTGTCGTTTATCAAGCTATATGTTATTGTGACGCTCTTGATGAATCACTATTCTTACCACACATTAAAGGTGCAAAGAGTGCTCGTTGGGATCAATATGCCGTTGATATCATGCCTGAAGGCAGTGACAAATCAAAAGGTTTATTAGCTTTACTTGATTATTTACACTTAAAACCAGAAAACGCAATCGCTTTTGGCGATGGCAATAATGATATTGAAGTATTACAATTCGCTGGCGTTGGTGTTGCAATGGGTAACGCTGTAGATGGTTGTAAAGAAGCAGCTGATTATATTACAGACGACATCGATAAAGATGGTTGGGCTAAGGCCTTAATTAATCTCGGAATTATTAAAGATGACAACCACACTATTATTAAGCAATAATATTATTTGTGGTAAGTCTCGTTATTAATAATCTTAAAGGAACGATAAATTTGTTCTAATAAAATTATTCTAGTCATTTGATGAGTGAAGGTTAAACGTGAAAGTTTAATCTTTTCTTTTGCATATTTTTCAATCTCCTTAGAGAATCCTAATGAGCCGCCAATAATAAAAGTTATATTAGTTTTGTTATCAAAAACACCATGTAAATGGGAAGAAAGTTCCAAAGAGTCGTATTCGTTTCCGTTTAAATCTAAAAGAATCACATAATCAGATAAAGAAATGTTTTTTAAAATCCCTGCGAATTCTTTGTCTTTGACACTCTCATCTTCTTTTAATGAAGAATGGTCTGGAATTTTTTCATCTTTTACTTCAACGATATTAACGGAACAGTATTTGCTTAATCTTTTTAAATATTCGTTTTCCATATCTAAAAGATATTGTTCTTTTAGTTTACCAACACAAATAATTTTTAATTTATACATATTAGCCTTTTACAACCTCCCATTGGCGAGCCAATAAAAAAGTAATATGTTCCATTTCGGGATTATGCCCTAATAGCGTACCAAAAGTTGAATATATACATTCATCAGAGTTACATTCTTCTGAAATATGTGCCAAGATTATCTCTTTAGTTTTATCTCCGACAAACATATCAAGAAAAGCAGCGGACAAAGAATTACTTAAATGCCCTTTAGATGACATAACTCTTTCTTTAAGTTCGGCGGGACGACTGCTTCCAAGTTGCATTTTTATATCATGGTTGGATTCAAAACAATAATACTCAGCATTCTTAAGATATTTTTGAGTTTTTAACGATAAATCACCCGTATCTGTAATATAAACTAATCGCTCATTATTTATTGTAAAGACGTATCCACATGATCCTGGAGCATCATGTGATGTTTTAACTGGTATTACACTAAAACCATCAAAAGAAACTTCTTTATAAGGTTCTAGAATATTAAATCCCTGCAAATCTAGTGTTTTTTCTAAACAATATACTTTTGAAAAGCTCCAATGAGCCAAAGATTTAATATGATCAATATGATTGTGAGTAATGAAAATATATTTAATTGATTTCTCGCTTATTCCAGTTTCTTCAAGTCGCTTTTCAAAATCTGCAAACGAAAGACCACTGTCAATTAAGATAGCTTCATCATTATTAATTTTTATGACAGTCGAGTTTCCTTTGGAGCCACTTGCTAAAACATAGAATTCAATCATTTTATAATTTATGTAGTGCCTTATAACTATCTATAGAAGCCTTATCGGGCTCATTAAATCTAGAATATGATTTAAAGAACCACAAAAACGCACGATTTGTTTCGCCGTTTCTATTTTTAGCCACATAAACTTCAACCATGGACGGTGAACCATCGCCACTAGCCTCATTTGGTTGAGGTTGACTTGGAGCTGGTTGATCATTATTTTGGTACTTATTCTCCCCATTTGCCCCTGCTTCATTGCGTTTATTCATCATGTCGTTGTCGTAATAGTCTTCGCGATAAAGAAGTAAAACTTTATCGGCATCTTGTTCGATATCACCAGATTCGCGTAAGTCTTGTAACTCTGGACGTTTATTATTTCGTTGTTCAACACTACGAGACAATTGTGAAATAACAACAACTGGAATAGCCAGTTCGGTCGCTAAACCCTTTAATAGGTGAGAAATAGCACCGATTTCAATACGTTTGTTTTCATATTTGCGATCAGGCGTGATAAGACCTAAATAGTCAACCACGATCATTGATAGGTTTGGATTGTTGGCTTTAAATTTACGGGTTTTTGTAATAATATCGCTAATATTAATACCTGGAGTATTATCAATATATAAAGGAACGGTAGAGATATTATTAATACTATCGTCGATTTTAATAAGATTTTGACCACTAATATTGCCAGTCAAAATATTCTTTGAAGGAATATTACTCACTGCCGATAAGATTCTTGTCCCAATCGAAACATCTGACATTTCGAGAGAGAAAAACAAAACTGGCTTATGGGATGAACGAGCACTATTATACGCAATATTAACACCTAAAGCTGTTTTACCAACACTTGGACGTGCTGCTAAAACTATCATTTCACCTTTACCAAAGCCTAAAGTGATCTTATTTAAATATGGGAATCCGGTATCACAGCCGACTAAATTAGAGCCATTTAATTTTGCTTCATTAATATTTTGCTTGACTTTCACACTTATTTCTTTAAGATTACGAAAACCAGAAACTCTACGATTCGATGTTATTTTATTAATATCGCCTTCAGCTACACCCAAAAAATTAACATCACTATCAAAAGCCTTGGCATAATATTCATTCTCTAATTCTTCAAATTTTAAAATCAAATTACGGACACTTGTTTTGTCTAATAAAATATTTATGTTTTCGTCAAGACCCTCTGAAGAAATAAAATCGTCGAGAAGTTTAGATAACATTTCGGTCCCGCCAACTTCGTCAAAATGGTTTTGCTCTACGAGCATAGAGGCGACACTTGTAATATCAAGTTTGGCTTCGCGTTCATTTAAAGCTTCTAAAGCACCAAAAATATACCTATATTGATTAATAGTAAAATCTTCTTCCTTTAAGGAAGTAAGGACAAATTTAGCAGATGCAGTGTCTGCTAAAGCTGCAGCAATTACAAATCTTTCAGCTTGAACGTTAGCTGGCAATTGACGTGGCATTTATTTTTCCTCGCTGACATGAACTTTAATATTAGCAATAACACCCTTATATAATTCAATTTCCAAATTAGTAATACCAAAAGCATTAATTAAAGCGGTCGAAACAATTTTGCGCTTATCAACTTTAATACCGTATTTAGCAAGCAGTTCCGCTTCGACTTGCTTATAAGAAATCGTTCCACACATTCTTCCATCTTTCGAACTTTTCACTTTGAACTCAAGTTGAATTTTACTTAAAGTATCTTTAAGAACAATGGCTTGTTGTTTTAGTTCTTCTTGTTTCTTTGCTTCATCTTCTTGTTTTTTCTTTAATTCTTGAATATTAGAATCTGTAAATGTAACGGCTAATTTATGTGGGATTAAATAGTTTGAACCATAGCCATCTTTAACTTCAACTACTTGATCTTTTTTGCCAATACCCTTTACATCAGTTAATAAAATTACTTTCATTATATTTTTCCTCCTATGCCACCGGCATGTTCACTTGTAGATTTTGCTTCATCTAATAAGTTTTTAATTGTTGTATTTAAAACATCTTCGGCTTGTGTCATTGTATAGTCGTGTAAAACACTCGCAGCAATTGAGAAGTGACCACCGCCGCTTCCGATTTGTTCACAAATTAATTGCACGTTGATGGTGCCATCACTACGAGCTGATATTTTAATTTCGTTTGGCCCAGTTTTGCCTAAAACAAACGAAGCGTTAATTCCTTTCATAGAAATACATTCGTTAGCAACTTTTGATAAAATAACAGGATCGACCATTAAGTCATCTGGAGCCATACAATAAACAACACCTGTATCGGAAACCTTCATTGTTGTTAATATCTTGGTAATTAAAGCACGTTCTTCATAATCATCTTTCAAGAAATTATCGGCTGCAATATTATCAGCTCCGAATCTTCTTAAAATCATAGAAGCTTCGAAAGTACGTGCTCCTGTTGAAGTAGAACGATAGAAGTTTGTATCAACAAAAATTCCAGCCAACATCAAAGTTGCATAATTTGGTGGCACCGTTATTGGTGGATTCGCTGGTGAATATTGAATTAAATCTGTAACTAATTCAGATGCACTCGATGCACTAGATTCAATATAAGTAAAAATAGCATTATCCATAAATTCTTCGCTACGACGATGGTGGTCGATAATAGCAACTTTAGTAGCAGCTTCAACTACATCTTTCGACAAAGCTAAACTTAAACGATGAAAATCGGCGCAAATCACAAGCGTTTTCATATTAATAAGGTTGAGAGCATCTTTTGGTGAAACAAAAATTTCTTTAAACTCTTCTTTTGAAAATATACTCGAAACCGCCAAACGGGCTTTTTTCTCAACACTGCCAAAATCAAAAACCACTTTCGATGGAACTTTTAAGGCATTACACATCGCCTTAATACCTAAACAAGAACCGACAGAATCCATATCTGAAACAGCATGACCAATTATGATGACATTAGGACTGCCTTTAATAAAACTATTTAAAGAGTTCGATAGTAAACGAACCTTAATTTTGTTTTTCTTTTCAATGGCTTCAGTTTTGCCACCAAAAAACTTTAAATCAACACCGCTTTTATCAACAACAACTTGGTCACCACCACGTGAAATAGCCATTTCAAGAGCATCATTTGCTTTTTCATTTAACTTAGATGGGCCTGGATAATCATGCGCAAAGCCAATTGACAAAGTTAATGAAACTTTATCTTCATTTGTTTGCGAACGAACTATATCAAGGATTTCAAAACTATTTTCTTCGAGTTTAACAAGAGAATTATAATTGCAAACCGCAAAATATGAATCGTTTTTAAAACGACGTAATAAAACACCATAGGATTTAAAATAGTCAAGAATTTTAGTACGAACAGTTGCAACTAGGTCGCTTGATTCGGCTTCGTCTTCTGTTCCAGCAAATTCAGCCAAGTTATCAATCATAATGATACCCAAGACCATTTGTTGTTCTTTAGAATAATCAAGAAGATTATCATATTCAGTCGTATCTTTAAAGAAATAGACGCCAGCTGATTGAATAAAACTAACATCAAACGAACGATCTTTATATGATACTTTAACTGTGCTTTCACTATTTGTAACGTTTTGTAAATCTTTAAGCTTTGGGAAAATCTCTAAAGTATTCTTATCAACTAAATTTGAATCGAGTTGATTCATTGTTTCGTTGTTCCATAAAATTGTGTTTGAATCATCAACAACTAAAATTCCAAGTTGTGAAAATTCAAAAGATTCTTCAATATTTTCGCCGAACATTTGTTCGGTGACTAAGTTATTGGAATTTCTTTTCTTTGCGATGATAATCGAAAATGCGAAAATTAATATGGCATTAATGCCTATGCATCCAAACAAACAATCAAAAACAATATGAATTGTTAAAGATGTTTGCAAATTAAAAATATTATAAACGTAAAGTAAATAAAGGGTAAGAACTGCTGAAATTTCTAAAATTGTCCAAATGAACAACGAGATGCTAACTCTCTTTAAAGTTTTTAACATGTCTTTATTATATTATGCTTTTATAAATAATAAAAGCATACAAGCATAAAAAATAGCCCTGCTTGAGCAGGGCTATATTGTTTTTTGATCACTTATTACTCAGAAACGAATGGTAATAAAGCCATATATCTAGCTTTCTTAATGGCACTAGCTAATTCTCTTTGATGTTTAGCACAGGTACCAGTAAGGCTGCGAGCAGCAATTCTACCGTTTTGAGAAATGAACTTAGAAAGAAGTTCGACATCTTTGTAATCAATATATTTCTTATTTGATTTGCAGAAGATACAAACCTTTTTGCGTGGTCTCATTTTTTTAAACATGTTTTTTCTCCTTAAAATGGAAGATCATCTTGGGTGACATCACCAATTGTATTGGTTTCTTCATCCATTGAGCCTTCTTCATTTGAACCAGCATTTGCTGATGCTCCGGCATTGTCTCCGCTACCCTTTGGCGTTAAGAATTCAACGTTTGTACAGATAACCTCAACCACTTGAACATTAGCTCCGCTATTATTCTTATAGGATCTTTGATTGAGTCGACCTTGGACACCAATCAAACTTCCTTTTTTTGTAAACTTAACAATATTATCCGCAAGAGCGTTCCAAGCAACACAATTAATAAAACTTGTGGTCTTTTGGCCGTCTTGTGAACGAACAGCATTATCAACAGCGACTGTAAAACTAGCAACAGAAGCATTATTTTGAGTTTTTCTTAGTTCTGGATTTCTTGTTAATCTACCGACTAAAACTACACTGTTAATCATATCAACGCTCCTTTAAATTAATCTTGATCGACTGTAATTAAATGACGAAGCATGACTGGATTGAATGAAGCGTGACGTTTGAATTCGCTTGTTGCGGTAACATCTGCTTCAACTTTGATAACGACATAGTAACCTTTAGTTTCCTTTTTAATAGGATAAGCTAAATCTCTTAATCCCCATTCATTGACATTGGTAATTTTTGCACCATTGTCAGTTAAGATTTTGTGGATGGATTCGATGGCAGCTTTACGAGCGGCTTCATCAAGAGTTGGTCTTAAAATGTACATTATTTCGTATTTTTTCATGACACTTTTCCTCCTTTGGACTTTTGGCTATTATTTTCTAATAGCAGGACGCATTATAAATAATGCTTTAATATTGTATATTAAAAACATAAATTAGTCAAAAAACATTTAAAAAAACACCTCCTACTAAATAAGTGGGAGGTGAATTTAAAATTTCCAGAAAAATTTTATCTATCTTTCATCGTTGGGAAGAGAATAACATCGCGAATTGATGCGCTGCCTGTTAAGAACATAACAAGACGATCAATTCCCATACCAATGCCACCAGTAGGAGGCATACCATATTCAAGAGCTTCAACGAAGTCTTCATCCATTTGACAAGCTTCATCATCACCTAAAGCTTTTGCCTTTAATTGTTCTTCAAATCTCTCTCTTTGATCAATAGGGTCATTTAATTCACTATAGGCATTAGCAAATTCACAACCTCCAATATAAAGTTCAAATCTTTCGGTGAAACGTGGATCTTTCGATTTCTTAGTCAATGGCGATATTTCAATTGGATGTCCATAAACAAACGTTGGTTGAATAAGCTCGTCTTCACAGAACGTTTCAAAGAACGCATTTAAGATATGCCCGACACCAGTCATGTGTGGTTCAAGTGGAACATGTTTTTCAGCAGCAAGTTTTTTGGCTTCTTCAAAAGTAATATTTGAAGTAAAATCAATACCAGTTTTTTCTTTTACTAGTTCAGCCATTGAGACCCATTTGAAAGGCTTAGAAATATCAATTTCATTGCCATTCCAAGTTATTTTTTCAGTTTTAATGACTTCTGTCGCAGCTGTACGAATTACATTTTCACAAATGTCAGCCATAGATTTTAAGTCACCAAAAGCTTGATAAAGTTCAACTGTTGTAAATTCAGGATTATGCTTTGTGTCCATTCCTTCATTACGGAATAAACGTCCAAATTCATACACTCTTTCAAGACCGCCTACAATTAAACGTTTTAATGGTAATTCGGTTGCAATTCTTAAGTAAAAATCTTTATCGAGAGCATTATGATGAGTAACAAATGGTTTAGCATTAGCTCCACCTAAAATAGGTTGAAGGACACTTGTTTCAACTTCAACAAAACCCAAAGAATCGAAATATCTTTGCATTGAACGAACAATTTGTGGACGAAGCAATGCCACTTTCTTTGAATCCTCATTCATGATTAAATCAAGATAACGACGACGGTATCTTTCTTCTGTATCAGTTAACCCATGATATTTTTCAGGTAAAACTTTTAATGATTTCGTAAGGAATGTGTATTTTTCAACACGAATCGTAAGCTCGCCTGTTCTAGTTTTCATAACACGTCCATATAAACCAACGATATCTCCGATATCTGTAAGTTTATAAACAGCATATGATTCTTCTCCAATAACATCTTTACCAATATAAGCTTGAATATTTCCAAACTTGTCTTGAATATCGATAAATGCGGCCTTTCCCATGCATCTATTTTGCATAACACGACCAGAAACAGTTACATATATTTGTTTTTCAGTTAATTCATCATTTGTTAAAGCTTCACACTTTTGATGTACTGTTTCTGATGTATCAGTTCGGTCAAAACGAGATCCATAAGGATCAACACCTAATTCTCTTAATTTTACGAGTTTCTCACGGCGGATCAACTCTTGGTCATTTAATTCTTCTGACATACTACTACCCCTTTAAATACTTAATTATTCTACTATAAAAATAGCAGTTTTAATATAAATCTTTGATATTGATGATATTTATAATATCATCTTACAAAAACTAATAATACCTATTAATGAAATCGCTTTTCATTATTAAAATATTAAACGTGTAAATATCAAAATAATTAATTTTCAATATAAAACATTTCTTTTAAACTATAACTATTTATTTTTAGACATTATCAGTTAAATTGATTAAAATCGCCAAACATGTTAGTATAAAATAACAGAAGAAAAATATGACATCTGGTAATTCAAGTTTTAATATATTATTTAAAGCTGTTAATGACGTTATTTCAGGAAGTAACAAGAAGAGAATTTTTCTTTCTATTTATTGTGGAATTTTAGTTTGTTTGAGTGTTTTCTTAATATACCAAGGTTCCCTTGGTCTAGGATATGCTTCAAACACCAATCATATTGTTAATTTAATTAATAATTTTGTTGGTGGGTTGATTGCTATTATTGTTGGCATTTTGTTTTTTGTTCCAACATTTATTAGTCAGTTAACAATGCTTTTTGTTCTTCCAAAAGCATATTCTAAATTTTCAAAACGTAACCAACTTAACGAGGAAGAAAAAGCTCACGCAGATAACACTAATCCATTATCCGCACTAATAATCAATACAATATTCTTTGTTGGCGAAATAATTCTTGGGATTTTATTCTTTACAATCTTATAAATCAATTTTTATTTCACTACTAATAAAGGCTCGAATTATTCGAGCCTTTTTCATTTTAAATATTTAAAATATTAATTATATCTTCACGTGTTTTAATAGTCATCGAAAGTCTCTGCCGTATAGTTTTTGAATTTTCGAAACTTGCAAAGAAATGAGGCGCAATACCTCTTAATAGCCTAACAGCAAGTTCTTCTCCCTTTTCGGCAATTAATTTATCCATATATTCTAGTAAATATGCTTTTTGTTCATCAAAATTCTTTGCAGAACTAAGATATTTTGGAATAAATAAGCCATTGATGTCTTTTACTAGATTTGGATTGCCAACACCGCCCCTTGCAACCGCAACAGCATCACATTTTGTAATTTCAAAAGCTTTTTTAGCATCATCAACGCTAAAAATATCGCCAGATACAACTACAGGAATTTTAACAACTTTTTTAATATCTTTAATTGCATCATAATTAGCTTTTCCGGTATAGCCTTGTTTTGTTGTACGGCAATGAATCGTTATTAAAGAAACACCAGATTCTTCTAAGATCTTAGCAATTTCGTAAACATTTATAGAATTATCGTCCCAACCTAATCGAATTTTAGCACTAACAGGTTTTGAAGAAGTATTAACAACTTCAGCTACCATATCGCGGAGATCGCTAGGTCTTTTAAGCCAAGATGACCCGCCATTATTTCTTGTAACCTTATAAACAGGACATCCTAAATTAAGGTCCAAAATGTCATAATGAAGATCCATTTTCTCTAGAATTTTTATTGCTTCACAAAGTTTCTCTTTAGATCCTCCAAATAATTGAATACCATAACAATGTTCTTTATTATTCGTATAAAGAAGTTTTGTTGTTTCTTCATTACCATAAATTAAGCCACAATCGGATATCATTTCAGAATACTCAATAGCTGTCCCAAATTTAGACATAAAATCTCTATAAGCAAAAGAAGTTATGCCCGCCATTGGGGCGAGCACAACTTTACTTTTTGAAAATATTGTATCGAAATTTAACTTACTTTTTTTCATCGGGTTGAGATTCGTTAGGTTTTTCAGCTTCTGGAGTCTCATTTGATACTTCAGTTTTTGGCTCTTCATTTGTTTTTTCTTCTTTTATTTTTTCTCCAAAACTGATTGGTTTGACAAAGCCGTCGAGATTACGATTCTTAATTAGGTATTCAATTTCTTCAGCAGTAATCGTTTCTCTTTGAAGAAGAGTATTTGCAATAAGTTCAACATCATCTTTATATTCAGTTAAATATTTCTTAGCATCTTCGTGCGCATCATCAATAATTTTACGAATTTCTTTATCGATTTCTTTAGCAACATCACTTGAGAAATTGCGTTGTGAAGAAGTATAATCACGGCCTAAGAAAACGTTTCCGCCTGGTTTTTCATATTGAATAGGTCCTAAAGAAGACATACCATATTCAACAACCATGCTACGAGCAATTTGAGTTGCAACTTCAATATCTTGATAGGCGCCAGTTGAAATATCATCAAAGAATATCTCTTCACTTGTTCGACCTCCAAGATAACTAACAATACGAGCAATTAATTGCCTTTTCGTATAATTGTAAACATCGTGGTCAGGAGTAATTAAGACATGTCCTCCAGTATCACCGCGTGGAATAATTGTAATTCTTTGAACTTTATCAGAATCTGGGAAACGAATGCCAAGGACAGCGTGGCCAGCTTCATGATAAGCAGTTCTTCTCTTTTCGTCATCACTCATTGAATGTGAAGATTTGGCTGGACCTGCAATACGACGATCAATAGCTTCATCTATTAATTCGGTTGTAATTTTTGGAACATTATAACGAACTGATAAAATAGCCGCATCATTTAATATCGTTGCAATATCAGCACCAGTAAAACCAACAGTTCTCTTAGCTAAATTTTCAAAATTAACATTTGAATCAATTTGCTTATTACGAGCATGAACTTTAAAGATTGCTTCACGACCCTTTAAATCTGGAGCCGAAACGGTAATTTTTCTATCAAAACGGCCAGCACGTAACAAAGCTGGGTCAAGAACATCATCACGGTTTGTTGCGGCAATAACTAATATACCTGTATTTTCTTCAAAACCATCCATTTCAACAAGTAATTGGTTAAGTGTTTGTTCACGTTCATCGTTACCACCACCTAGACCAGCACCTCTTTGACGACCAACAGCATCGATTTCATCAATAAAGACCAAACATGGTGCGTTTTGTTTTGCTGTTCTAAACATATCACGAACACGTCCAGCGCCAACACCAACGAACATTTCAACAAAGTCAGAACCTGAAATTGAATAGAATGGGACATTTGCTTCGCCAGCAACTGCCTTTGCAAGTAACGTTTTACCAGTGCCAGGGGCGCCAACTAACAAAATACCTTTTGGAAGTTTTGCACCAGAGCTTTTATATTTTCCAGGATTTTTTAAATAATCTACGAGTTCAGCCATTTCAACTTTTTCTTCATCACAACCAGCAACATCTGAAAAATGAACATTCGATTTATCAATACGACGTGCGCGTGATTTATTGAAATCCATCGCTTGTTTATTACTGCCTGAAACACTTCCGGACAACATTCTAATAAGGATGAAACCAGCACCGCATAAAACAATAATAAAGATAATATTAGGCAATAACGATAAGAAAACATCCTCTTTATAAATTTGAGAAGATTTAACACCTAAAACATCGTTGTGTTGAATGAAATATGCATCATTAGAATACTTACTTGAAGATTTGAGAAAATTATAATTGAAATAGGAATTAATTGAATAATCTCCATCAACATACCACTCGACTTTATCATTAATTTTGTATTGAGCATTATAATAGTCATATATGGTTGTCGTATAAACGAATTTACTGACATTAGTAGCTGTTAATCCACCTTTAGCAGTATCGCTTGAAGTGTAATAACCTTGAACTGTAATAATTTGACCATTAACTTCTTCACCAATACTCAAAATTTCTTTGTTCAAAGCAATTTGATTATCAGTATTTAAAATATCGCGAAGTGTCCATTTAGTGGCCTTTGTAGAAGTCAGGTTCACAAAAAACCAGATCATTACTCCTATAAAGATCATTATTAAGAAACTTACAACGACTTTCATCCAATTTACTTTCTTTTCTTGCATTTATTTAACCTTCCTTTATCTTTTAAAAACAATTTTATCTAAAGATAAAATTATTATATATTACCAAGTCACAAATATAAAATAAAATACTATTTATTTGCAAAATTTAACAAACCTTCTACTGTAAAAGTAAAAACCTGATCTTCTTTAGAAACATAATCATAACGATAACGCGGCGTATATAAGACTTCGCCATAACGATCAACAACACAAGGCCACAATCCTCTAATAGACTCAGGAATTTTACAATCGATCATATATCTATTCGGAGATTTTTTACGTCCATTTACTTTAAAACTAACGCAATCACATAAAGATATTACCTTATAAGCTCTTTCGTCATCCAGTTTTAAAACATTTAATCCCAAAACATCTCTAGCTTCGGTTAAAGATAAATTAAGTCTTTGTTGTGTAGAATTTATACTAATTATTCTAAAAGTTTCATATTCAATCGTTGCAAAAAACTCTGCAGATAGTGAATAAAATATATTTTTTCTTCCCGCCTTAATGTCCTTTAAAATCTCATTAATGAGTTTTCCTGATAAAACTTCCTCGGAATATTTTTCACAAATAAAATATAACAAATGGAGAGCACTATCTTCATCCATTTTTTTAATGACAGTTAATTTAAGTTCTTGGTTAAGTTTAAACTCATTATATTCATCATAAATTTTTTGAAGATTATTATTATATTGTTCGATTTCAAATAACACTTTTTCTTTTTCGCTTGCTGACATTTTTTCGACAATTTCGTGGCGAATTCTATTGCGAGTATGATCATTTTCAAAATTTGTGTAGTCAATTGAATACGGAAGATTGTTTTTTATGCAATAATCCAATAAAGTTTTTTTCTCAACACATAATAACGGTCGAATAATCTTGATATCACTAAATATAGAAATCTCAACAATTCCTTCATATTTTGATAAAGATTTGCGTTCTTTATGAAAATAATATGTTTCAATTGAATCATCAGCATGATGAGCTGTTAAAAGCGCATATTGTTTATCACTCGCCATAATTACTCTAAAGAAATTATAGCGATAAATACGGGCTTGATTTTCAAAATCTTTATCATCTAAATGTTCGCAAATGGTTTTATATAACTTAATATTGTTTTCTGTGCAAAATTTTATTATTGTTTCTTCTTCAGAATCACTATTAGTTCGGGTTTTATAGTTTACAAAAGCAACATCAAAAGAATATCCTTGTGTCTTAAGCATCCAAAATAACGCCATTGAATCTGGACCACAAGAACAAGCTAATAAATATTTCTTTGATTTATCAAGATTTAAATCAAAATCACAATTATTGTATAAATTCATACATTCTCTCGGCCTCTTCTGCTTTAACAAACTCTTTTATCTCTAAAACTTTTACCTTAATAACACGAGCGTTTAAATGTAAAACAATAACATCACCAACATTTACTTCACTTGAAGCTTTGGCTTGTTTTCCATTTATGTCAACACGGTTATTATCGCTAATTTCTTTAGCGATTGAGCGTCTTTTAATAAGACGTGAAACCTTTAAAAACTTATCTATTCTCATACACTTCATTATATAACGTAATTATCACATTAATAAGGTCAATTAATGTATCAACCCATTTTTCATCTTTCTTTAAGGTAATTTTAATATTTCCATTAGTTAAATGAACATCAACCATACTTCCATATTTGTAAAGTTTCGAAAATAAAGTTGATCCAATACCATTAATTTCTTTAAAACTCTTTGATAAATAAATAGAGACAATTTTCGGATATTCCTCATAATCATCAATTACAACGGATTCAAGTTTAAGTTTTAAACGTTTAATTTTAATAATTCGTTCAGTTTCGGCAGGTATTTTTCCAAATTCATCTTTAATTTTTGCCTCAGCCTTATTTAACTCTTCTTCATCTTTACAGTCATTAATAAGTTGATATATTTCAAATTTATTCTCATCATTGGCATATTTATCTGGAATGTAACTAGAATACATAATCTTTTTATACTCTATTTTTGAAATATCACTACGAATCTCGCCTTTTTTCTCACTTATAGCTTCATTAAGAAGTTTGATATATAAATCTACACCCACATCATCAATGAAACCAGCCTGTTCAGGTCCAAGAATATCGCCGGCTCCTCTAATCATTAAATCACGTTGAGCTATTTTGTATCCACTACCTAATTCCGTAAATTCCTTAATAGCTTTTAATCTCTTTGTTGCATCTTCATTAAAGTTTTTGTTTTTCTTATAAGTTAAATAAGCATAGGCCAATTTATCTGATCTACCAACTCTTCCTTTAATTTGATAAAGTTGTGCTAGACCAAATCTATTAGCGTTTTCAACAATAATGAGATTAGCATTTGGAACATCGATACCATTCTCGATAATAGATGTCGTTACTAATACCTGAACTTCTCCATTATAAAAATGAGTCATAATATCGTCAATAACATCTTTATCCATTTGTCCGTGTATAAAAGCAACAGAAGCATTTGGAATGCTTTGACGTATTTTTTCAGCTACTAATGGAATATCATCAACTTCATTATGAAGATAATATACTTGTCCTTTGCGTCCTAGCTCTCGCTTAATAATATCCATAATGATTTTTTCATTAAATTCTACAAGATATGTTTGAATAGGGGCTCTATTCTTTGGAGGCGTGTTAATAATAGATAAAGCTTTCATACCAATTAAAGAGATTTGCAAAGTACGAGGGATTGGTGTGGCTGAAAGTGTAAGAGTGTCGATATTTGGAAATTTCATTTTAATCTTTTCTTTTTGCTCAACACCAAATCGTTGTTCTTCATCAATAATTAATAAACCAAGATCGTTAAAAATTAAACGATTAGAAAGAACTTTATGAGTTCCAATAATGAAATGTATTTTGCCATCTTTAACATCTCTTAAGGCGTTGCTAAACTCAGAACTAGACATAAATCTAGTCATACAAGTTACAGCAATATCGTATTTTGAAAAACGTTCAATCGCACGTTCATAATGCTGCTTTGCTAATAATGTGGTTGGACACAGCAAAAGAACTTGTTTGTGGTTCATAATTGCTTTAAAAGCTGCTCTAAAGGCAACTTCTGTTTTTCCGAAGCCCACATCTCCACAAACCAATCTATCCATAGGATAAGGAGATTCCATATCCTTTTTAACATCATCAATGGCGGCTTCTTGATCTTTCGTTAGTTGATATTCAAAATCGTTTTCAAACATCTTTTGAAATTCATCATCAGGTCCAAACTGAAAACCTTTAATTGAAAGCTGAGCTTTATATAATTCTGTTAATTTGTCGGCTAAAAGATTAACTCTCTCTTTTATTTTTTTCTTAGTTTTTTCCCATTTATCCGTGAATAGTTTGGATAATTTAGGAACATAGCCTTCTTTTGAGACGTATTTGCGAACTAATCTAAATTGCTCAAGAGGCACATAAAGTGCAGCATTACCCTCATAATTAATTTTAATAAAGTCGTTGGTTATTCCTTCAGTAGTAATTTGCTTTATGCCATCAAATTTTCCGATTCCATAATTTTCGTGAACCACATAATCCCCAATTTCAAGTTCATCATAATTCTTTAAAACTGACGACTCTCGGAATTTGCTTGTAAACTTAGATGTTCCAAAACGAAATCCAAACAATTCTTTTTGAGTTAAAACGACAACTTTGCTTTCATATAATTCAAATCCTAACGAAATATCATCTAACCCAATAAAGATCGTATTATCAAGAAGTTGTAATAAATCTTGTTCCTTAAATATCTCTTTTAGAACATTTTCCAAATAAAACAATTTTTGTTGTTCATTATTGAAAGATAAATAAATTTTATAACCATTATTAATAAAATTAAGAAAACTTGTTTTAACATTATGTATATTATCAGTTAAAAAAGTTGGAGTTCTTACAGCAAACACGTTCGTTGACTGTAATTGTTTATTTGAAATTATCTTTCCACTAAAGTAAGAAATGTATCTTTCATTGTATAAAGATAGATGTGTTATGTTCTTACCACTACTCGATAAATCATATAGAAAATCTCTGGCATCTTTAATTAAATTATTATAAGAATCCTCACACTCAGATAAATCAGAAAATAATAGAGTTTTGCAGTCAAAATATGAAAATAAAGAGGCTTTTGTTTGAGAAATAAAAGAAAAATACTTATACAATTTAGATTCTTTACTATAAGATTTCAAAGATTCAATATCTAATACTGTATTGCCCTCTAACTCCGTATTATGCGGTAGTTCTAAGTCTTTTACTAGTTGTTCTTTGATACGTTCTGTTCCGATATAAAGTTCTTCATCAGTATATAACTGTTCTGAAGCTGGAATAAATATTGCGGAATCGATGCTTTTAAACGATTCTTGTGTGGAAATATTGAAGTTTTGTAGAGATTCTACAATAGTATCAAAGAATTCAATTCTGATTGGGTAATCATTATTATAAGAATAGATGTCCAAAATATCTCCTCGGATAGCAAATTGTCCGGTTTTTGCGACTTTATTTACGAATTCATAACCATTATTAAGCAATTGTTTACGCAAAAAACTAATATTTACATCATCATTCTTTTTAATCGAAATTATGCTACTTTTGAATAATGAAACACTGGGAAAATAACGCATTACTGCAGCGATATTTGTAATAATTACCTTATTTTTGGCTTCTAAACTACTATAAAGCCCAAAAATGCGGTCGGAAAGAATTTCAGATGAAGCCGCCGTATATTCTACCATTACTAGCTCTTCAGATGGAATATAAACAACTTTTTCTTCTCCAATAAGAGAGGCAACTTGATTTCTAATTTGTTCAGCTGCAAACAATGTTGGTGCAACAACCAAAATGTTTTCTTTTTTTGTTTGTATAAATTCATCACAAAAATAACTGATTCCAACAACGTTATCAGTAGATAAATCCGAAAAATCAAATCGTTTTAAAGTTTGATTTATTTGAAATCGACTAAAAAAATCGTTTAAATTCATGAACTATATTTACTCATTGCAATCTCAAAATCTTGTTTCAAAACACATTCGAGAGCACTATTTACTTTCTTGTTAGCATCATCAATTAATGGCTGCTCTAAAGCACTGAATTTAGATAATACGTAATCAACAACATCAAATTCTGGTTTCCCGATCCCAATTTTAATGCGTTTAATATCTTCTGTTCCAAGTTGATCTATTAAACTTCTTATGCCGTTGTGTCCACCGCACCCACCTTTCGGTTTAATACGAACACGACCAACTTCCATATCCATATCATCTTGAATAACAATAATATTACTAAAATCAATTTTAAAATATTCAGCTAAAGGGCGAACCGCTTCGCCTGATTTATTCATAAAAGTTTGCGGTTTAACTAATAGGATATCTTTCCCAAATAATGACGTTTTGCAAACTAAAGCATTAAATTTTGAACTCTTAAATTCAAAATTGTGGCTTTTTGCAAAGAAATCCAATGCATTAAATCCAGTATTATGTCTTGTATTAACGTATTCATCACCAGGATTGCCAAGACCAACAATCATCAAAATCTCACTCATAATAACTACTTTATTATACAACATTATTGTATAATTTTATGTATGGAAGAAAATAAATTTGCTCAAGAAATTAATACACAAAATTCTTTTGAAGATGAAATAAACAAAAGACCCTATAAAAATCTAAAAGATTGGTTTAAATCTCTACTTTTAGGAATATTAATGGGTTTAGCTATTATTATTCCAGGAATTAGTGGTGGCACAATCGCCATTCTTTTTAAACTATACGATAAAATGCTTTATGCTATCAGCAACATTTTAAAGAAATTTAAGTGGGCTGTTTTGTTTTTGTTGCCACTTGTCCTTGGAATTATCGCAGGATTTGCTGCTGGATTCTTCGCTATTCAGAAATTAATCGATATTGCCATGCTTGAATGTGTTTGTTTGTTTGCAGGATTAATGTTTGGTTCAATGCCAACCCTAAAAGATGAAATAAAAGGAAGCAAACCAACACCTAAAAATATCGTTTTACTAATTTTAGGTATTTGTTTTCCTTTAGCGTTAGCCATTACCTCTATATTTTTAGGCAACTCTACATCGGCTAGCAGTGAATTCACGGAATTTCCTTACTATTTATTTTTATTAATGATCCCAATTGGTTTCTTTATGGGTATTTCTCAAACTGTACCTGGAATTAGTGCCACAGCTTTTTTAATGACTATTGGAATGTATTATAAATTTATAAATACAGTCCACTTACATTATTGGCAACAATATCCTCAAATTTTTGGTATATACGCCATTTTATTTGTATTCTTCTTATTAGGTATTTTCTTAACCTCTAAACTAGTTACTTACCTCTTGAACAAATATCATGTGCCAACCTATTATACTTTAATTGGATTTCTTATTGGATCACTTATTTGCATGTTTTATAATTCAGAAATTAATGCTTTATATAGCAAATTTCTCAGCGATTCCTCAGCGAATTTCCCTTTACATATTAGCATTGCGATACCATTATTTATTATCGGAGTAGTTTCGTCTTATATGCTCGTTGTTTATCAAAGAAAACAAAATCTTAAAAAATAACTAATAATGTATTGACAATAATGTCAACTAAAAGTAATATTTTCTTATGCCAAGAACCAGGAAACAAAACGAAGACATAAAAAACAAACGCCGTCAGGCCATAATTTTGACTGCCCTTGATTTTTTTATTACTAAAGGTATTGATGGAACCAAAATTGATAACATTGCCTCCAAATTAGGCATATCACATGGTCTTTTTTATCATTATTATTCAAATAAAAACGATTTATTAAAGGACGTTATTATATATTCACGTAGTGTTATTTTTAAAAACATCGATCTTGATGAAAAAGATCCTGAAAAATACATTTCTAATATGACCAAAAATTTTACAAATCTTCTTAAAGATAAAAACGACGCCCGAACATTATGTTTTTTCCTAGATTTGTCTTACAACACCTATTTAAATACAATCTTTAAGGACGTAAAGCCTGAAAAAAATTATGTTGACCAACTGAAAGATTCATTTAATGAATTAGAACACGAAAACAGATTGACTGTTGCTTCAGGTAAAGAAGCTTTCTTCATATATATAAATTTCTTTATTGGTTATTCAAAAGTAACCCAAAACCATGAAGGAAAAAGGCCAATTGTATTATCATGTAACACTATAAACTCGTTATTTATTAAGGTAGGTGTATAAAATATGTTCAAATTATTTAAATTTTTATTAAGAAAATGGCCTTATGTTATTCTTATTATTGCTTGTGTAATAACACAATGTTATTTACAATTATCAATTCCTGAATATATGGGTAAAATTCAACAGTTAATTGTTGATCAAACCATTTCACAAGAATCTAAAATAACACAGATATGGCAAAATGGCGGCTTGATGTTAGGTTATGCTGTTGGAGTTTTTGCTTGTGCCGGTCTTACTTGTTATTTAGCGGCGGCAGTTTCAAGTTATATTGGTGGTGCTCTCCGTGAAGATGTTTTCAAAAAAGTTATTAATATGGATCTATCAACCTATTCAAAGTTTGGTACTGAAACATTAATTACACGCACAACAAATGATATTGAACAAGTTAAAAGTTTTTGGTTAATGGCCGTAAGAATAATGGTTATGTCTCCAACCACAATGATAATTGCTCTTGTAAAAACGCAACGAATCGCGAGTAATTTAACTATTGTTCTATTTTTATCAATACCATTAGTGTTGATTGTTTTTGTTCTATTATTTGTTTTAGGTGGTCCTTTATTTGGAAAAATTCAAAAGAAAATTGATAATATTACGTTAGTTCTCCGTGAATCCTTAACAGGCATTCGTGTTATTCGTGCTTATAATCAACAGAATAATGAAACTAAGAAATTTGATGATGTAAATAAAGACCTAACCAAAACTCTCCTTCGTGTTGGACACATTATGGCCTGGGGAAACCCCGCTGTTAATCTAATTTTTGATGTCTGCTGTATGGGTATTTATGCTTGGGGTTTTGCTTCTTTATCAAACATGAATTTTGGCCCTGAATTTGGCACCGCTTTATCCAGTATTGCCATTGTCGTGCAGTATGCTTCTAATATTATGATTGCTTTTCTTATGTTTGCGATGGTCTTTATTAATTTGCCGCAAGCAAGCGCTTCAGCTAAAAGAATTAATGAAATTCTAGATTCTGGCAAAAAGGAAGATAAAAATTCAATTAATAGTTTAGAGAACAAAACACCATTACTTAATGATGAAAAAGTATCCGGTTTAATTGAATTTAAGAATGTTACTTTTCAATATCCAGACTCTGATAGCCCGTGTGTCAAAGATTTAAATTTCGTTGTTAAGCCAGGAACAGTAAACGCAATAATCGGATCTACTGGCAGCGGGAAATCGTCAATTATTAATTTAATTCCACGCTTTTATGAGCCAACCAGTGGTGAAATATTATTTGATAATGTTAACATTAACGATATAAATAAAGACGACCTTAGAAAAAGAATTGGTTTTGTTCCACAAACTGCTCTTTTATTTTCAGGAACTATTAAAGAAAATATTAAAATGGGGAACCCTGATGCGAGCGATAAAGAAATCATGGAAGCATTAGATGTCGCACAAGCTTCTCACTTTATTTCAAAAACTGAAAAAGGAATAGATTCTTTTGTTTCGCAATCCGGAAAAAATTTCTCTGGTGGGCAAAAACAAAGACTCGCAATTGCTCGTGCAATAATTCGTAAACCTGAATTATTCGTTTTTGATGATTCTTTTAGTGCCCTTGATTTTAAAACTGATATTAAACTACGTTTAGCCTTAAAGAAATATATAAATCCAACAGCTTCCATTATTATTGTTGCACAAAGAATTTCAACTATTATTAATGCTGATAATATTATTGTTTTAAACAACGGGAAAATTGTTGCTCAAGGAAAACATAAGGAATTATTAAGGAATTGCAGCGTTTATCAAGATATTGTCAAATCTCAACTTGATCCAGACGAAATCGAAAAGACGATTAAATTATCGAGCAACACAGTTGCTGAAGGAGGTAAATAATATGCAAGTAAAAACTGGACGTCGCACACGTGCAAATGTAAAAGCTAGCGACGGAAAAGGCACATTTAAACGCATGTTAAAACAATTTAAACCTCAATTGCCAATTATTATTTTTGTTATTGTTCTTTCTTCAATTAGCTCTATTATCTATATTATTGCTCCAATCTTTTTACGTAATTTCTTAGATGCTTCATTTACATTTAATGCCAATAATGAGTCAGCTTTGTTCTTTATGACCTTAAATCAATCTAACCAATATATCGTAAATTTACATTGGGATTATTTCTTTATACAATTTGGAATTTTAGTGGGTTTATACTCATTAAGTGCTATCTTAAGTTTACTTTGCCAATGGCTGTCTGTAAAAATTGGTACTGATTATTCATATAATGAGCGTAAAGTCATAAAAGATAAAATTGATAGATTGCCTTTATCTTACTTCGATAAAATTCCATATGGTGATACTTTATCGACAGGAACTAATGATGTTGATAACATTTCACGTAACTTGCAAAGCATTATCGATCAAGTATTTTCAAGCGTAATCTTATTTGCTGGTACTTTTATTGCCATGTTTGTAGTAGAGTGGCGTATGGCTTTAGTAGCTTTAGCAAGTCTTCCTTTAACTATTTTAGATGTCTTTTTTATAAGTAAATTCTCTAAAACTCAATTTAAGTCTTATCGTGACCAATTAGGTATCCTTAACGGCAAAATAGAAGAAAATTATTCAGGATTTAAGATTATTAAATTATTTTCTAAAGAAACGGACACTATTAATAACTTTAACGAAACTAATAAAATAATGACCAAAAATGATAAATTATCACAATTTTTATCTGGAATAATTTATCCATCCACTAACTTTATTAACAACTTATCTTATGTTGGCGTCGCCGTTGTTGGTGGACTTATTAATGAACCAGCTAGTATGCTTGTTTTCTTTATTTTCTTAAGATTATTCACTCTACCATTTCAACAATTAGGTCAAATTGTAAACATTATTCAATCGGTTTTGGCTTCACAAGAAAGAATATACAATCTTCTTGATGAACCTGAATCTATTCCTGATGATGAAGATGCAATTGCTTCTGAAGAAATGATTAAAGGTAACTATTTATTTGATAATGTATCATTCTCTTACGAAGCTTCTAAGCCATTAATTGAGAACATGAATCTCAAAATTAATCAAGGAGATATGATAGCTATCGTAGGACCTACGGGTGCTGGTAAAACAACATTAGTTAATTTACTAATGCGTTTCTATGAAATAAATAGTGGAACAATTAGCCTCGATGGCGTCGATATTCGCCACTATAAACGTAATGCTTTAAGAGGAGCTGTAGGAATGGTTTTACAAGATACTTGGCTCTTTAAAGGAACCGTCCGTGACAATATTAAATACGGTAATCCTGAAGCTAGTGATGAAGAAATGATTGAGGCTTGCAGAGAGGCTCATGCTGATCACTTCATCGATACATTCAGTAATGGTTATGACTTTATGTTGAATGAATCAGGAACAAATATTTCACAAGGTCAAAGACAACTTCTCACTATCGCTCGTGCTATCTTGTCAAAACCAAAGATTTTAATTCTTGATGAAGCAACATCTTCTGTTGATACACGAACTGAAAAGGCGATTCAAGATGCGCTTGATGAAGTTATGAAGGGACGAACTTCATTTGTCATTGCTCATCGATTATCTACAATTAAAAATGCTAAAAATATTCTCGTTATGAATAAAGGCAAAATAATCGAATCCGGAACACATGAAGAGCTGTTAAGGAAGAACGGATTCTATGCTGAACTATATAATGCACAATTCCTTGGCACAATTAACGATGACAACCAGAATGGTACTAAACCGGTTGATAATATTGTTTTGAACTCTTAATATAAAATTAAAAGTCTGCGTTCTGCAGACTTTTTAAATATAGTTTTTTAATTTATAAAGGAACGGCTTAGATTTTCGTTGCTGTTTTTTTATTATAAACAGATATCGCGATTATATTTTCTTCTTTGGTTCCGCCAGCATGAGTTGAAATAAATGGCTCATGATTATCGCGAGAATGATTATAAACAAAATATTTGTTTTTAGTCGCAATTAACATAAAGTCACCAAGTATATTTTCAAAACCATTAAAGTTTTCGCCAAAACCAAACAAATGTTTCTTTAAAATGTACTTTTTAGTTACAAGAACAAAGTCATTTTTAAAATATTTTTTGTAACATTGAATAAACTCTTTCTCTTTACCAGGTTTTACTTTAAAGGCTGCAGCACGTGCCTCAACAACAAAGCAACGATCTAATGTTTCAAAGAAATCTGGAAAATCGCTGCAATAAATTGGCTGCACAAGAATATGTGAATGATCTGCAATCGTAAAAAATAATGTATCAGGATTATTATCAGCCAATTCCTGCATTTTATCGTTTAATTTCTTGGCTAAATTCTTAACTGTTTGTGAGGCAGACCCATAAGCGTGTAATGAATGGTCTGGCTCCATTGAGTAACAATAAATAAAGCCTTCATTCATGTTCTTAATAGCAGCGTCTGTGCGAGTAAACAACTCATCAACACTTTGAGCATCGCTTGGATCAGTATCTAAAAATCTTACTTGATCAGTTGTTACTGTAGGATTTTTTTCTTTAATTAATTCGAAAATACTCTTAAATGGGTATAGTCCAAAACAAACATTGTTAATTGAAACTTTTTTCTTTGTAATATAGTCGCGAGATGTGAACATCTCAACAACTTGATTTAAACCATCAACATATGTTGTCCAACCTATCCAACCAGTTTCGCAAGGATATTTGCCACTTAATAATGCTGTTGTAGCAGCAACAGTTGTTGGCGGAAAAGTTGACGACATTAACATGTAGCGGTTCTTTATAATACTGTCATCTTTATTTAGTGTGCGGTTTTGAATCGCCTCACCATTTCCATCTAACAAGACTACACATATTTTTTTCTTATTTTTAATTAATGTATCAATTTCAGGAATAGTATTATGGAATGGTTTAACGCCAAATCTCTTTAAAATAGAATTCGAAAAATTAACAATAGATGTGTCTTTGTTATAACTATAAAATTTCATTAGAAGAATACTCCTTTAATTCTGCGTATATACGATTCAAACGAGGAAATATACTTCTATAAATTGCTTTATATAAATACTCATACTTCTTTACGTTCTCTGGATTTGGCAAATATTCTTTTTCATATTTAACCATTTTTTCAGCTGCCGCTTTTTCGTTTTCGTAAGTGCCTTCGAAAACAAAACCAGCCATCGCCGCTCCAAGAGTTGAAGTTTCAGTTGTTTGAACTCTTTTAACTTTTAGATTAAATATATCAGCTGTTATTTGACAAATAACATCGTTAGTTGCGCCCCCGCCGGAGACAACTAGATATTTTATCTTTTTCTTTGTCGTATGTCTAATAGAATCTAATCCTTCACGTAAAGCAAAACAAATTCCTTCAATGATGGCTTTATATAAGTGGTACTTTGAATGCGCATCAGAAAAGCCAACAATAGAACCCCTTGCTAAAGGACGCTTCAAACCAGGTCCCCAATAAGGTTGTAAAAGTAAACCATTTGATCCTGGTTCAATATCTTTAATTTTATTATCAAAAATTTCCTCAACGGAAACACCCAACTTTTTAGCTTCATCAATCTCGTCTGTAGCAAAGTTTTTAATAAACCAAGTCAACATCCAATACCCACGATAAATTTGAACTTCCAAATTATATACACCTTGATAACATCCTAAATAACCTGGTAAAAACTTTTCAGGCTCGCCATATTTTTTGCGTGGAACATCAATAGTGCAGGCCGTACCAAACGAAATCGTTGCTGTAGTTGAATCAAGACAACCGTTACCAAAAGTTTCACAAGACTTATCTGTTCCACAAGCATACATTATTGTTCCTTCTGGAATTCCGGTCTCAAATGATGAGGTTTTGTTGATTTTTCCCATAATTGTCCCTTGTGGAACGATTTTACAAAGTTGATCTTTACGGACCCCAAAAACCTCAAATTTAGGATGCCAAGTTGGTAACCATTCACCTTTTTTAAAATCAACCGGAAAATGACCAGTGCAATTCGCTGAGGAATCGCAGAGATTTCCCGTAAATCTATATGTAATATATGCTGTTAATGGAACATAATACTTAATTTTATTCCAATTATCTGGTTCGTTTTCTTGCAACCAATTCGCCGGTGTTCTTTTTCTATTATAAATAACAGTATCACGCATGCCGACAAGAGCAAAAATTAATGTATTGTACCATTTTAATTTCTTAGTTAATTTAGCATTTCGTTGATCAAGCCATAAGATGGTTGGTCGAACCGCTTTGTAATTTTCATCAAGAAGGGCCGCAGAGTCTCTAAACATAGTAATTGTTAGAGATTTGCAGGCCTTTACGATATCTTTGTTGTTCTCAGAAAGTCTTTTTGTTGCTTTGCAAAGTTCGTTATAGTAGAAATCAGGTTCTTGTTCACAATAACCAAATTTTGGTGAAAAGTATGGTTCTTCATATTTTTCTTTTTCGAGTGCTACTATATTCCCTTCAGTATCTACAATAGCTGCTCTTAAAGATTGCGTCCCAATATCTATTACTAATATATATTTTTTATCCATAAAACTTTCCTCAGTATAAATATTTTATCTCAAAACACCAACATTTGTTAAAAACTTTATATTTCGCCACTAATAGTTAAAATTTTTGTGTTATTTCACAACAAATTAAATAATATCTATGATATTATTATTAATGCTGTTAAGCGCAAAAATGCCAAGGAGGATATATATGGCAGAGAAGAAATATGTATATCACTTTGCTCAAGCCTATGGATTAGGTAAAGAGTTATTAGGTGGTAAAGGCGCAGGCTTAGCTGAGATGACACACATTGGTGTCCCAGTCCCACAAGGATTCACAATCACAACTGAAGCTTGTACTTTATATTATGAAAACGGAAAGAAACTTCCTGAATTCTTAGTTAAAGATATTTATAAACATCTTGAAGAATTAGAGAAAGAAACCGGTAAAACATTCGGTGGCGATCATAACCCACTACTTGTCTCTGTTAGATCTGGTGCTAGAGTCTCTATGCCAGGTATGATGGATACAATTTTAAACTTAGGTTTAAATGATAAAACTGTTGAAGTTTTAGCAAAAGAAACAGAAAACCCAAGATTTGCTTACGATTCATATCGTAGATTTATTTTAATGTTCACAAACATTGCCAAAGGTCACCCACGTGATCAAATGGATAAGATGCTTGAAGAAATTAAGGCAAAGAAAGGTTATAAATTTGACTACGAAGTAACCGCTGAAGAATTAAAGGGTTTAATTGTTAAATTTAAAGAATATTACAAATCAGTATTTAATGAACCATTCCCACAAGAACCAAAAGTTCAATTAATCGAAGCAGTTACTGCTGTCTTTAGATCATGGGATAATCCAAGAGCTAACAAATATCGTGAAATGTATTCAATTCCATATTCATGGGGAACTGCCGTTAACGTTCAATCAATGGTTTTCGGTAATAAAGGTGAAACATCTGGTACAGGTGTTGCTTTCTCAAGATCTCCATCTACAGGTGAAAAGAAAATTTTTGCTGAATATTTACCAAACGCTCAGGGCGAAGATGTCGTTGCTGGTGTCCGTACTCCTCTTCACATTGAAGAACTTAAGGAAAGAATGCCAGAAGTTTATTCTCAATTTGTTAAAACAATTGAGACAATGGAATCACACTATCACGATATGCAAGATATGGAATACACAGTTGAATCTGGTAAACTCTATTTCTTACAAACACGTAATGGTAAGAGAACGGCTGCTGCTGCTTTAAAGATTGCTTGGGATTTAGTTGATGAAGGCAAGATTAGTGAAGAAGATGCCGTTTTAATGGTTGAACCTCGCGCTCTTGATTCATTACTCCACCCAACATTTGATCTTGAAGCTTTAAAAGCTGTTAAACCAATCGCTATTGGTTTACCTGCTTCTCCAGGTGCTGCTGTTGGTAAAATTTCCTTCAGTGCTAAAGAAGCTGAAAATAGACATAAAAATGGTGAAAAGGTCGTTCTTGTAAGAGCTGAAACTTCTCCAGAAGATATTGAAGGTATGGTTGCCGCTGAAGGTATCCTTACTATGCGTGGTGGTATGACTTCACACGCTGCAGTTGTTGCTCGTGGTATGGGTAAATGCTGTGTTTCTGGTTGTTCATCAATTAGTGTTGATGAAGAAGCTAGAAAAGTCATTGTTAATGGTAAAGAATATGGTGAAAACGATATCTTATCCCTTAATGGTTCAACTGGTGATGTCTATGAAGGTGCCCAAAAGATGGTTCCTGCTGACATTTCATCTGGTTATTTCGCTCGTATGATGGCTGCTGCTGATAAGTATCGTAGATTACTTGTCCGTGCAAACGCAGATATTCCACGTGATGCTAAGCAAGCTGCTATATTCGGTGCTCAAGGCATTGGTCTCTGCCGTACTGAACATATGTTCTTCGACAAGGACAGAATCTTCCACATGAGAAAGATGATTCTTTCTGAAAAAGTAGAAGATAGAATTGCGGCATTAAACGAACTTCTTCCATATCAAGAAGATGATTTCTATGGCTTATATATGGCCATGAATGGCTTAAATGTCAACGTTCGTTTACTTGACCCACCTTTACACGAATTCTTACCAACCGAAGAAGACAAGATTGAAGAGCTTGCAAAAGCTATGAATATGTCTGTCGAACACGTTAAGACTCGTATTGCTTACTTACACGAATTTAACCCAATGATGGGTCATAGAGGCTGCCGTCTTGATGTCTCTTATCCTGAAATTGGTAGAATGCAAGCTACTGCAATTATTAAAGCTGCTTTAAGAGCTCAAAAAGATTTAAAGAAGCCATTACATCCAGAAATTATGATTCCATTAACTCTTGATTTAAATGAATTCAAGTTCGTTAAGAAGATCATTACTGATGTAGCTGATAAGATTATTGCTGAATCTGGTGAAAAACTTGATTACCATGTTGGTACAATGATCGAAATCCCACGTGCTGCTTTACTTGCTGGCGAAATTGCTACCGAAGCTGAATTCTTCTCATTCGGTACTAACGACTTAACTCAAATGACATTTGGTTTCTCACGTGATGATGCTGGTAAATTCTTACCTGATTATTACGCCAATAAGATCTTTGAACAAGATCCATTCCAACATGTCGATACAAAAGGTGTCGGTAAATTAATTAAGATGGCCGTTGCTGATGGCAGAGCTGCAAATCCTAACTTACACGTTGGTGTTTGCGGTGAACATGGTGGCGATCCATTATCAATTTCATTCTTTAACGAAGCTGGCTTAGACTATGTTTCTTGCTCTCCATTTAGAGTCCCAGTTGCTAGATTAGCTGCTGCACAAGCTTCTATTCTTCAAAAGAGAAACGCTAAGAAGTAGTTCTTATTAAATTAAATTAAAAGACCTTTGTCTTTATGACAATGGTCTTTTTTTAAAAAATATTGTTTTTAAAGGCCTTAAATTTTTAAAATCTAAGGCCATTTTATTTTAAATTATCTTAGTAAGTTCAACAGTATAATGGAGATCATAATATTTTTCCATTAACTTATATAACTCTTTTTTGTTGCGCGATAGCACAAATATTGCACTTCCCGAACCTGTCATTTGAACCATTTTATAACCTTCAGATTTAACTTGGGAAATAATATCATCGATTTGTGGCAATAATTTTGTTGAAGCTAGTGTTAAAGCATTATTCATACTTGAAGATAACAAATCGTCATTACCGTCTTTAAGGGCAGAAATAACATCATCAATGTTTGTATTCACAATTTTATTTTTATCACATTCTTTATAAACTTCTTCAGTAGACAATCCTAAACGCGGCTTAATAATCAAAACAAAATATTTAGTATAGCTCTCTAAAAATTCGAGTTTCTCGCCTTTACCAGTGCAGCGTGCACCACGATTAAACAAACAGAAAGGAATATCACATCCAATTTGTGTGCCAATTTCATAAAGATCATGTTCAGTTACTTCTAGCTTTAACATTTTTATAATGGCATTAATGACAGCGGCTGCATCGCTACTTCCGCCTGCCAAACCGGCAGCAACTGGAATTCTTTTATATATTTTTACTCTAAAATTTTGTTTAAAATTAAACTTTTTTCTTAATGCTTCAATGCTTTCTTTAACAACGTCATATTTGACACTTGAAAGATCAAACATATCACAAGTGATAAATGTTTCTTCGGCGTTTGGAGGTAAGATGGTTACTTCAATACTATCATGTAAATCGATAGGAAGCATAACCATATCCACTTCATGAAATCCTTCATCATTTTTACCTAAAATATTTAATGCTACATTAATTTTTGCATAAGCTTTAGTCATCATACTATCAATTTCCTCTTAAAGATTATAATCTTTAATAAACTTTAAATAAAGACTAATAAACTCATTATCTGAAAGTGTCTCTGAACGCGTATTTTTATCAATATTTAGTTCTGTTAATACTTTATTAACATTTTCTTTACTGTATTTCGCCAACAGATTATTTTGAATATTTTTTCGACGTGAAGAAAATAAAATAAGTAAGAAATAGTAGAGTTTTTTAACATCAACCTCCGAATAAACATCTTTCCTTCTTAAAGTAAAAACGATTGAATCAACGTTTGGTTTTGGTTCAAAGTTGTCTTTTGAAACATTGAGCATTAAATGATAATCATAAAATATTCGAAGAATAATTGATAATGGTGTAACTTCTTCTCTTTTTGAAGCCACAACTATTCTTTCAAAAGCTTCTTTTTGTATCATAAAAACAATTTCTTTACATCTACTCGCGTCTTTAACTATTTTAACTAAAAGTTCAGTGGTAATGTTGTATGGAATATTACCGATTATGCCATCGTATAAAGAGAGATCCGTTTTCATAATATTAGAATTAATTATTTTTAAATTAGGCCACCTTGCATGAATTGAGGAAGCTAGGTCATTATCAATTTCTACAACTGTAAAATTAGCATAAACAGGTTCAAGATATTTAGTTAAAGCGCCTTGCCCTGGTCCAATTTCAAGAACGTTTGAATTTTTATCCACATTTAAAAAACTTGCAATTGATTTACAAATATTTTCGTTTTTTAAAAAGTTTTGTCCAAATCTTTTAAGTGCTTTATGCTCCATATTCTTTCTTATATTCCTCAACTAAAGATATAAAATAATCATCTTTTATATTTAGTTCATTAAGTCTATCAAAAAATCGTTTCGAATTACATACATCTATACCAATTTTGTCAGAAATATAATTTCTTAATTTTTGATTGTAAATTCCCAAATAACCATGATCAGCAATAAAATTTAAGTCAAAAGTCTTTTTTGTGTTTTTATCAAATGATTTAATATTTTCTAAAGCATGTAAAACTTCTACTTGTGTTGATTCGGCTACACCAACTTTGTGATGTTTTATTGAGAATTCTTTACGCACAAATACATGCATAGCGTTCGGAACGACCTCTGCAACTGCATCACGTATTTTCTTGCCAGGAAAGTCAGGATCCGTAAGGATAATAATTTGTTTTTCCAAAGATAATTTTGCTATCGTTTTTAATGTTTTTTTACTAATTTCAGAACCGTTTGTGATTATAAAATTTGTATCCAAAAACGTGGAAAGAAAAGCGACATCTGTCTTGCCCTCAACAACAAAAACCGAATTCATCAAATTCTTTTTCATTTTTCCACGTGGAAAAACTTTACAGTGTTTTCCGTTAATTTTTCATCGGCCGTTTTTTCATCCATATTTTTCACTTTTGCCAGCATTTCTAAAGTAATTTTTATATATTGTGGAAGATTTTTTTCTCCACGATGAGGAACGGGCGGTAAATATGGCGCGTCCGTTTCAATAAAGAGTCTTTCCAATGGAAGATAATTAACAATTTCACGTAAATTATCTGCATTTTTATAGGTTAATACTCCGCCAACAGAGAAAAAGGCACCCAATTTATAGAGCTCTTTGGTTGTTTCCATACTTCCGTTATAAGCATGAAGATAGAATCCAAAAAGCGGATGGTGTTCTTTAAGAATTTTAACAAGATCGCCAATTGCATCACGACAATGAATACAAATAGGAAGATGATTTTCGTTAGCCAAGTCTATCTGGTAAATAAACCATTTTCTTTGTAACACTCTTTCTTTTTCGTCTTTTTCCCAATAATAATCTAGTCCTATTTCGCCAATTACTTTAATCAAATTATTATTTGACCTAATAAAACCTAAATATTGTGCTAAAATTTCTGGATTTTCCAAATACTTAACATCGCAAGGATAGTAGCCTGCCCCTAAAAATACATTATTATATTTTATAGCTAATTTTTTCGCTTTTTCCATAGAGTCTAAATCTGTGGTAGCACACAAAAAGTAATTAACACCTGCATTTTTGGCGTTTTCTAAAATTTCATCAATATTTTCAATCAATCCATCATCATAAAGATGGCAGTGTGCATCAAACATTTTATTTTCCTATGCAAAATCGCGAAAAGATTTCTTTGGTAATGTCTAAATCAGCGCTTTCGCCTAATAGTTCAAGCGTTTTTTGATAAGCATCATTTAGTGGAACACTTATAATATCGAGTGGCTGTTTTTCAGAATTTGACTTTAGTGCTTCTTCTAAATCGTTAGCTATTTGTTCTAAAATGCCAATTTCCCTTATGTTGTTGATACTAGGATTTACATAATTGTCTTCTTTTAAATTTAGTGACCTAATAATTGCATCTTTAACTGTTTCAATGTCGCCAGTAATTGCAGAAATATGAACGCCGTCTGCTTTAACATCATTTAAATCAGTTTTATTATAAACTTTTATGCATTTTTTATTTTTTACTAAATTTACTAGCTCCTTGTCCTCATCTTTATCAGATGAATCTAAAACATATAAAATCAGGTCAGCCTTTCCGATAGCTTCTTTTGATCTTTCGATGCCTTCCTTCTCGATAATATCACTAGATTCACGAATTCCCGCTGTATCTAATAAGTTTATAGAAACACCATTCAATGAAATTTGTCCTTCCACAACGTCTCTTGTTGTTCCTGGTATATCTGTTACAATGGCTTTCTTTTCTTTCAAAAAAGCATTTAACAAAGTACTTTTCCCGGCATTAGGTTTTCCAACAATAGCAATAGTTATACCATCTTTAATGATATTTCCTTTATAGCCATTAGAAATAGTAATTCTCAAAAGTTTAAGAATTGCAGTTATTTCTGTTTCAATTTTTTCTTTTGTAGCGATTTCGACGTCATAATACTCAGGATAATCGACGTTGACTTCTATTAGAGATAAAATATCTGCTAATTTATCCTTAATAGGAGTAACTAGTTGACTAGTTTTTCCTTTTAGCGAAAGAATAGCGAGGTTTTTTGCTTCACTTGTTGTGGCGTTTATTGCGTCATTTATGGCTTCGGCTTGAATTAAATCTATTTTCTTATTTAAAAAAGCTCTATTTGAAAACTCACCATTTAAAGCATAACGGGCGCCATTTTTGATTAATAACGAGATTATTTCTTGAGCAATAATTATGCTGCCATGACATATAATTTCAACTGCATTCTCACCAGTAAAGGAGTGAGGACAAACATAAACTAATAGGACAACTTGATCAATTGTTTTGTCTCCATCAACAATATCTCCAACAAAGATGGACTTTTCTTTTGTGGTGGTGATGTCTTTTGAAAAAACTTTAGAAACAATACCAAAAACATCTTCTCCAGACAAACGAACTATGGCAAGTGCGGCTTTCATAGGTGCAGTCGCTAAGGCAACAATGGTATCTAACATATTAATTATTATATATTAAAAAAGACCTCTATACACCATAGAGGTCTATTAATTTCATCAACTAGGCAACGTATTTAATAACGACAGCTCTCTCTTTGCCTTCACCAACAGATTCACTAGAAATATGTGGGAAACGAGCAAGAGCGTTGTGAACAATACGTCGTTCATCACTTGGCATTGGATCTAATTTAATTTCGCCTTTGCTAGTAAGAACTTCCTTCGCAGCCTTGCGAGCAACAAAGGATAACTTTTTGTATTTAGCAGTTTTATAGTTATTGACATCAAGAAGAACACGATATCTCTTTTTAAACTTTAAAAATGTTGCTAATCGTGTTAATTCAGTTAAAGCTTGAAGAGTATGTCCGTCTTTACCAATAATAATGCTATTTTGATTGGTATCTAAAGTAATGTTAATAATATCGTCCTTTAAAACTGTTTTCGTGGTGCAAGTAATACCCATAGATTCTAAACCATGTTTTAAATAATTTTCAGCATAGGTAATTGCATCGCTTAATTCATAAACAGCAATTGTTGCGGTTTTTTTGAATAAACCACGTTTTTCTTCAATAACTTCATAAACTAATTCTTTAGGATCAACGCCTTGATCCTTGCTTGCCATCTCAATGGCATCTTCTAAAATTTTTGCAGTATAATTTTTCATATTTATTGTTTTTCCTTCTTCTTTCGTTTTCCGACATAATAAACAAATAAGCTTTGTGCAATTGAGAAAACAGCACTAATAATCCAATAAACACCCATGGCGGCAGGTAAAGTAAAGCCCATGATGATAATAAAAGCAAACATAACATATTGCATTACTTTCATGCTCTTATTAGTATCCATTGCGGTTGTTGATTTGGATAATTTCTTAACTTTATTAGTTTTAGATTTGTTAAGCCATTGTGGGAATTTCATTGAAACAAATTGAATAGCACTCATAAAAATAAAGAGTAATAGTGCTGTCCACCAACCTGTACCGTTTCCTGGTAAGGCTTTGGTATTAAACAATGAAACGTAAACAACTTGCGACAAATCAAGATTTAAGAACGAGCCAGTAGCTAACGCTGCTGAACCGCTTAAAGCACTCCAAACACAAATAAAGACTGGGAATTGAAGAAGTAAAACGATTATTTGCATAAACGGCTTAACACCATTTTTCTTATACAATCGCATTTGTTCTTCTGTTAACCTTTGTTTTTCATATTGGTTTTGACCAGCGTTTGGATATTTTTGTTGTAGTTTTTCAAGTTCTGGTTGTAAAGCTTGCATTTTGTTTTGACTAAATGTTGTACGAATAGTGCATAAGAACATAATCATACGAACAATTAAAGTAACAAAGACAATACTAAGTAATTGTGGCCAACCTTGAACTAATCCAGCGTTTCCGCCAGCAAAAGACAAAGTGAAATAGTCGGCAATATAAGCAATTGGATAAACAAGAAGGCCCTCAAAGAAGCCTTTGCTCCAAGCATATGACCAACTCTTTTCTGACATATAAACTGATTCGTTTCCGTTTGTTCCATAGTTACCATAATAACCATTTGATGTGTTAATACATGAACGGAAAGCGTTCGTTTTTTCGGTCATTTTCTTTTTATAGAAAGTGACGAAATCACTTGTTGGTGTACTATAATTCAAACCGGTATTCGCCGCTAATTTTTCTTTAAGAACGGTGTTAATAGCATCATAGCCTGAATAAGTAACGCTCGATCCAACACTTAAAAAACGTGTATAACCAAAGCCATACTTATTGGAAGTGTTAGAAGAATTTTGATTCGTTAAATCAAGAGCAACGCCCAACTTTTCATAATTAACAGTGGTGAAATCACTATAGCCAGCCGCTTTTAAAGCGATAGATCTTGCTTCGCTATCAAAAGCTTCGAAATAGTTTAAATCAGGAACATAATATTTACTTGAAATAGCTTGAGTAACGATATCCTTTAAAAAGCTATCATTATCAAAACTCGCTGTATAGTAAATATTGTCAAAACCGTTTAATGCTACAGCAGATGCCGGCTTTGTTGTGTCGTTCCCATCGTAATATTTTGTAACACCTTTATCAAAGGTATACATAATTCTTGCTGTATCTTCTTGGGAACAAAAACTAGCAGTACAACTAGTTAATAAAATTCCGCCAAAGAGAATTGCAGCAACGCCTAGGGCTCTTTTAAGATTTTTCCCCATTTAATATCTCCTTTAGTTTTATTTCCATTAGATTAAAATCCGCTTGGATTTCAGAATATGACATATCGCATACAGAAGCACGAGCAATAATGACAAAGTCACCGCATAAACTTTCTAAATCACATAAATCCTTAATATTTGCTCTAAATCTTCTCTTTACAAAGTTTCTAGTAACAGCATTACCAATTTTCTTTGAAACTGATAACCCGAATCTAGAATGATCTAATGAATTTTTGACGTAGTAGACACTCATCGATTTAAATTTTAAAACCTTGCGATTATCTAAAACTCGTTTGAAGTCTTCGTTTGTTTTTAAACGATATTGTAGTTTCATATTTCTCCGGTTTTAAAATTTAAACTTTAAAAGCTTAAGCAGCGACAACTTTTCTGCCTTTTTTACGACGGTTTGCAATCACTTTTCTTCCGGTTGGGGAGGACATTCTTGCACGAAAACCATTTACATTAGCATGTTTTCTTTTACTTGGTTGATAAGTTCTTTTCATAAATTACTCCTTGTTTGAAGTTTATGCTTGTTTATTATATATTAGTAATTAAATTATAGCAATTTAATTATAATAATACATTATAAGCAATTTTTTTGAGTTTTTTCCCACTAATTAAAAGATTTCCACCTGCTAATTGTGGAAAGTTTTGTTTAAATACATTCGATGTCATCGTTAGTTTTAAAACTTTCCACACTTTCCACATTTTCCAATTTTGAATAAATGTTTGTAAAAGTTTTCCACATGAAAATCTTGTTTAAAGCCTTTAAAATGTGTATTTATCGGCACTAGGAAAGATAACGTTGTGGAAAACTAAATTTTTGTTAAAATTTTAATGTATTTTATATGTGGATATGTTAATATTTATGCAGTGTAAGAAAAGGATTATTTTATGGAATCTATTACCGAATTATCTAATATCTGGTCGCGTGTTTTAACAAAACTAAAAGATGAAATTAATAATAATCATATTTTTGATGTCTTTTTTAAGGATTCCTACATTTATACTATTAATCAAGGAAAAATGTACATCGTTGTTACAAGTGGTTTAGCTGTAAATTTAATTGAAACAAAATATCACGATATGCTCGATAGTATTGTTAAAGATGTTACTCAAACCGATTATAAATTAGTTATTACTAAACAAGAAGATCTTGATAACAACAAACTTCCGTCAGCTAAAGAGGAAACAGTTTTCTTTAAAGATTCTAAAATAAATCCTCGCTATACTTTTGATAATTTTGTTGTTGGTTTATCTAATAGAGAAGCCAACCAAGCTTCATTAATCGTCGCGAGTAACATGGGTAATATGTATAACCCTTTATTTATATACTCAGACTCAGGTTTAGGCAAAACTCATTTGCTTCATGCTATTGGTAATTATATTAAACAAAACTCGCCTAGAACCAACGTTTTAGTTATTTCTACTGATCAATTTGTTGAAGAATATATACGCTCAGCTAAAGGCGAAGAAGATATTAATGAGTTAAAAAATTACTTAAAGAAAGTTGATGTTCTTTTAATTGATGATATCCAATTTTTAGCCAATAAAACTAAGACTGAGGAATTTTTCTTTCCAATCTTTAATTATTTTGTGAGTAACAACAAACAAATTGTTTTAACTTGTGATCGCCGTCCAATTGATCTTGAAGGCCTTGAACAAAGGTTGGTAACCCGTTTTTCTCAGGGTTTATTAACAAGTATTTCAAAACCAGAGAAATCAGTTTGTGTTGAGATTTTAAAGAAAAAAATCGTTCAAAATGGCTTAGATATTAATAATTTTGATGAGGATGCTCTTGAGTTTTTGGCTGACAAATTTTCTTCAAGCGTTCGTGATCTTGAAGGAGCTTTACTTAAACTGTTAAATTATACAATTAACTTTAAACCAACTTCACATATTGACTTAAATACCGCTATAGAGGCGGTTTCAGGCCTTCTTAATGGCGTTGATGCCGAAAGCGAAGTTTCTGAAAAGAAAATTATTAACATTGTTGCTGAGTACTATAATTTAACTCAAAACCAAATTCTTGGTAACTCTCATATCAAACAAATTGCTCTTGCGCGTCACATCTCGATGTATTTAATTCGTAGCGAATTGGATGTCTCGTTTACTAAAATAGGTCAGTTATTTGGTAATAAAGATCATTCAACGGTGATGTCTGGTGTAAATAAAGTTGAAAACTTGTTAAAAACTGATGAACAAATGAGGAAAGTTATTACCGAGTTAAAAGCTAAGATTAATAAAAAATAAGCGTGTTTTGTTGGGTTTTTACATTAATCATGTATTAATAAATTAATAAAAATTAACTTTTTCCACCAAATCCACAATGCTTATTATTATAATTATTATATTAAGGAGAATTATATGAAATTTATAATTAACAAAAGTGTTCTCGTAAATTCACTAAACACAGTAACAAAAATTGCTAGCACTAAGAGTATCGATGCAATTTTAAATAATCTAAAGTTTACAATTTCGCAACAAGGACTCGAAATTGTTGGCTCTAATGGTGATGTTTCTATCATTGATATGATTTCAAGAGTTGATAACCAAGGAAATCCACTAATCACAATTGATAATGATGGATCTTTCCTAGTTTCTACCCGTGTATCAGATATCGTTAGAAGTATGGAAGGAAATGAATTAGCTTTTGAAATTGTTGATGGAACTGTCCTTAAAATAAACGATAGCAAGTCTTCATTTAGACTTAATACAATGAATGCTAAAGAATATCCTGATTTGGATTTTAATTATAGAGATGAAGATGGATTTCTAATTTCTAAAGAAGTTTTCATCCAAGCTGTTAATCAAGTTGCTTTTGTTGCTTCAACAAAAGATACAAAACCAATTTTAAAAGCAGTAAACATTACGTGTGATGGTGGCAGAATGACGTTGGTTGCAACAGATACTGCTAGACTTTCACGCAAAATTATTGAAGTTCCTTTTAATAAAAAAATAGTTGCAAATGTTCCAGCAAAAACTTTGATGGATGTTTCAAAAATGCTCGACAACGCCACAGCTTTACAAATTATTTTTGGTGCCAATCGTGTTGTTTTTAAATTCGGAACCACAATTTTATATTCTAGTTTGATGGCTGGAGATTATCCAAACATCGCAAGTATCATTTCCAAAAAATTTACTTGGAATCTACAAGTAAGTGCAAACGAATTAATAGGAGCTTTAGAAAGAGTCTCGGTTTTATTTTTAGATAAAGCTCGTGAAAATGCCGCTAAACTCACCTTATCAGAAAACGTTTGCAAATTAACTTCTCGTTCAGCTCAATTTGGTTCAACCGAAGAAATTATTTCTATGTTCAAATATGATGGTGAACCATTAGAGATTGCGTTTAATTGCGATTTTGCACTTGCGGCCATTAAAGCTACAGGCAAACAAGACATCATTATGTATTTTGGTGGGGAAATAAAGCCATTTATGATTAAAGCTGTTGATGATGAGAATTTTGTTCAAATTATCACTCCTTTAAGAATCAACGACTAAGTTGTTAAAATTTAATAAACCGTCAAGTAAGTCTTGGCGGTTTTTTAATAAATTTACAAATAAAAAAACGCACAATTTACAAACAAAAGAAACTTGTGTCTCAAATAGTGAAGAATAGCAATAATTTTATTATAGTTTCTTTAGTGGTTTTTAAGCCTTTTAGGGCCACTAAAAATAATGAATATATATATTCATTGATTTTTAATAATTTGGTATAATATAAGCGTGATTGAGGCTAAATATGAGCGAAACCAAAATTATTAAAATTCATACAGAATTTATTACATTACAACAAGCTTTAAAATTGGCCGACATCATACAAGATGGAGGGCAATCTAAAAGTTTTATTGCCAACAATAAAATCTTTGTTAATGGCGAAAGCGAAAACAGAAGAGGACGTAAATTGTATTCTGGTTACACTTTAAAAGTTAATGAGGAGGATTTTGCGATTTTAAATGATAATCAGCAAAATTGAATTAGTTAACTTTAGAAATCACAATTCTTTAAAAATTAGCCCAACTAAAGGGCTAAATGTAATTGTGGCGGATAATGGTAAAGGTAAAACTAACATTTTAGAAGCTTTATATTATTGTTCTTTTGGTAAAAGTTTTCGTACAAACGAAGACGAGGATTTGATAAATAAAAATAGCGAAAATTTTTATATTTATCTGACCATTGAGGACACAACAAAACATGAACTTTGTGTTTCATATAGCAAAGGCAACAAGAAATTCCTTTTGGATCGTAAACCGCTAAAAAGAATTTCAGATATTAATAAATATTTAAATGTTTTGCTGTTCGAACCACGTTTTGTAAATCTATTTACGGGGATTCCGTCAGAGCGTCGAATATTACTTGATTTAATGATTTCTAAAACATCAAGCAAATATCTTGAATTACTTAAGAGGTATAGAGCGCTTCTAAAAGAACGCAATTTATCACTTAAACAAGAACAAGTTGATAAAACATACGTCTTTACGCTCACAAACGAAATGGTGGCGCTTTCTAGCGAAATTACAGCCATTAGATTAAGTTATGTAAAGAGTATCAATGATGTTTTATCAAAGATTGCCAAACAAATCTCAAACAAAAAACAAAGTCTTGAGATTGTTTATAAATCACTAATTCCGTTTAATGAGACTTATACCGAAGACCTTCTTCGAATGTATCAAGTATCTTACGAAAATGATTTAGCTGCCAAAATAACAACGATTGGAATACATAAAGAAGATTACCAAATGTTGCTTGATGGTCAGGACTTAACAAAGTTGGGATCTCAAGGAGAAAATCGTCTTTGTGCCTTGAGTTTCGTTCTTGCGCCGTATTTTTTAAAGAACGAATCAAAACCAATAGTTGTACTTGATGATGTTTTGTCCGAATTAGATGAAATTAATCAGAAACATTTATTAGACTTTGTTACTAAATTTGAACAGACGTTCATAACTACCACTTCGTCAATATTGGTAGGAAATGAATTTAAGTTATAAGGGAGAAAGATTATGGATGATGAAAAGAAAGTAAACGATATCGATTCGTTGAAAATTACCGCTCTTAAAGAAAAAGAGCAAACTCTTGATGAGAAACTTGATGCATCAATCAAAATGAAAGATGTTTCAGTTGTTGAAGAAAGAAGTGATGAAAAAGCTAGCGCCAATTATAATGCGGGAAACATTCAAGTTCTTGATGGGCTTGAAGCTGTTAGAATTCGTCCAGGCATGTATATTGGGTCAACTTCTTCAACTGGTCTCCATCATTTAGTATGGGAAATTATTGATAACTCTGTTGATGAAGCATTAGCAGGTTATTGTACACATATCAGTGTCACAATTAATAAAGACGGAAGTTGTACAGTTGAGGATAACGGTCGTGGTATTCCTGTTGATATTGTTGCAAAAACTGGAAAATCTGCTGTTGAAACTGTTTATACAATTCTTCATGCTGGTGGCAAATTCGGTGAAGGCGGCGGCTATAAAGTGGCCGGTGGTCTTCATGGCGTAGGTGCAAGTGTTGTTAATGCATTATCAAGTTTTTGTGATGTTACAGTTAATAAAGATGGCGGAAAATATCATATACGATTTGTTAATGGTGGCCATGCTGAAAAACCACTTGAAAGAATTGGTGATTCTAGCGAAAATGGAACATTAGTTACTTTTGCACCTGATCCAACAATCTTTACTGAGACTACAAACTTTGACTATAGTGTTGTTCGCTCACGTTGCCGTCAAATGGCTTATTTAAATCATGGTGTTACTTTTGTTACACAAGATTTACGTGGCGAAACCCCAATAAAAGATGAGTTTTGTTTTGATGGTGGTATTCGTGAATATATTTCTTATATTGATCAAAACAAACAACCAATTAACACAACTATTAAAAAAGATATTATTACATGTCCGATTATTTATTGTGAAGGGGCCGAAGAGGTTCAGTTACCAGGCTCTGAAAAAACTGAAAGAATTTATGTTGAAGTTGCCCTTGAATGGTGTGATGTTTTTACAAACGGAATTTATTCATATTGCAACAATATTTCCACAAATGATGGCGGTACACACGAAGTTGGTTTTAAAACAGCATTAAGTTTTGAGATTAATGATTATGATAAAAAATTTATTTCAAAGAACGAAGAAAATAGATTTACCATTGATGATTGTCTTGAAGGGATTACAGCTGTTATTTCTGTAAAACATCCAAATCCTCAATACGAAGGACAAACAAAAGGTAAATTAGGTAATTCTGAAATTAGGCCGGTTGTTTATAAAATTGTTAAGGAAGGACTTGAAAGATTTTTCCTTGAAAATAAAAAAATTGCTGAATTAATTATTTCTAAAGTTGAGATTGCACAAAAAGGAAGAATACGTGCTGATTCGGCTCGTAATGCTTCTCGTCAAAGTGGAAAATTCTCAACATTAGCTGGCAAATTATCAAACTGCTCTAGCAAAAACCCTGCAGAATGTGAATTATTTATCGTCGAAGGTAACAGTGCTGCTGGTACCGCTAAAGATGGCCGAGATGCCAAAACGCAAGCTGTTTTACCTTTAAGAGGCAAAATCTTAAATACACAAAAAGCTTCTGATAACCGTATATTTGAAAACGTTGAAATCGGCAATATGATTCAAGCGATTGGTGCTGGATTTGCTGACACCTTTGATGTTAGTAAAATTAGATATGACAAGGTTATTATTATGACCGATGCTGATGTTGATGGTGCTCATATTCGTATTCTGCTTTTAACATTCTTCTTTAATTTTATGAGAGATCTCATTAAATATGGTCATGTTTATGTTGCACAACCTCCTTTATATAAAGTGGATTATCAACGTAAGAGTTATTATTGCTATACAGATGAACAATTAGATAAATTAAAAGCTCAATTAAAGCTTAATAATAATTATACGATGCAACGTTATAAAGGTCTTGGTGAAATGGATAAAGATCAACTTGCTGAGACTACAATGGAAGCTTCGCATCGTCGTTTGGTTCAAGTAAGCCTTGATGATGCTGTCGAAGCTGATCGTATTTTCAGTGAATTGATGGGTACTGAAGTCGAACCTCGTAAAGAATATATTAGTGAAAACGCTCAATTTGTTAAGAATCTTGATATTTAATTAGAAGGAGAAAATTAATATGGATAATGAAGAAAATAAAGAAGTATTTGTTGATGAAGGCATAAAATCCGGATTAGTTGTCTCTGATCTTGGTGAAAACGTAAAAGAAGGTTTTCTTTCATATGCAATGTCAGTCATTGTTTCACGTGCCCTTCCAGATGCTCGTGATGGTTTTAAACCTGTTCAAAGAAGAATTATTTATGCAATGAACGAAGACGGCTATACAAGTGATAAGCCACATGTTAAATCAGCTAAAATTACTGGTAATGTCATGGGTAAATATCACCCACATGGCGACTCTTCCATTTATGAAGCTTTGGTTAGAATGGCTCAAGATTTCTCAATGCGAAATGTGCTAATTGATGGCCATGGTAACTTTGGCAACCTTGATGGTGATGGGGCTGCCGCGGCTCGTTATACCGAAGCACGTTTATCTAAATTAGCGGGATCTATGGTTCGGGACATTAACGAAAACACTGTTGATTTTGTTGATAATTATGATGGAACCGAAAAAGAACCAACCGTTTTACCTTGCCGTTTTCCAAACCTTTTAGTTAATGGATGTAGTGGTATTGCCGTTGGCATGGCCACAGAAATTCCAACCCATAATTTAGGTGAAGTATGTGATGCTATTAGAGAATATTCACATAATCCTGAGATAAGTGTTGAAGAATTAATGAACTTTATTAAAGGGCCCGATTTTCCTACAGGCGGCATTATTTTAGGCCGCTCCGGCATTAGAAAGTTGTATGAAACTGGCCGTGGCAAAATTGTTGTCCGCGGTATTGCTAATATCGAAGAAAACGATGCTGGTCGCACCGAAATTATTATTAGTGAAATTCCTTATAATGTTAATAAATCGGAATTAGTCCGTAAAATCGGTGAATTAGCTGATAACAAGATTATTGATGGCATTACCGATGTTAAGGATGAAACTTCATATAAAACAGGTATTCGTATTATCGTCGAATTATCTAAAGAAGCCGTTCCTGAAGTAGTGTTAAATCAATTATATAAAAATACTCCATTACAATCTGCGTTTAATGGCAACATTGTCGCTCTTGTTAATGGTGCGCCACAAACTTTAACTTTAAAGGACATGCTCCGTGAATATATTGAATTTCAAGTTGAAATTATTACACGTCGCACAAAATTTAGATTAAATAAAGCAGAAAATCGCAATCATATTTTGGATGGCTTAATTATTGCTAGCGACGATATTGAAAACGTTGTTCACTTAATTAAAATTAGTGAAGATCCAGCACAAGCTTTAAAAGATAAATATAATTTGGATGATCCACAAGTGGACGCTATTTTATCAATGACGTTGCGCAAATTATCTCGTATTGAAGGTAATAAATTACTTGAAGAAAGAGCGGCAATTGAAGCTAATATTAAAGAATACAATCGTATTCTTGAATCTCGTGAGAATATTATTGAAGTCGTTCTCGCAGAGCTTAAAGAAATCCGTGATAAATATAGTGATGTTCGCCGCACAAAGATTTCAGGCGAAGAGGTTGATGATATCGATGATGAGGATTTAATTAAGCAAGAAGATTGTATCGTCACCTTAACAAATGGCGGTTACATTAAACGTATGTCGCTTGATGAATTTAGAGCTCAAAATCGTGGTGGTAAAGGTCATAAAGGCATTACAACACACTCAGATGATGTGGTTGAAAAAGTCGTTCAAATTAATACCCACGTGGATATTTTATTCTTTACGTCTTTTGGAAAAGTCTACCGATTACGAGGATATAAGATTCCAGAAGGTACTCGTGTTTCAAAAGGTCTACCAATCACGAATGTTTTAGACTTAGCCGAAAATGAAAAAGTTATGTCGATATTACCTATTGAAGAATATGATGAAAAACATTATTTGTGGTTTGCAACGAAGTTAGGTGTTGTTAAACGTACATTACTTTCTGAATTTGCACTTATCCGTCAAAATGGTAAAAACGCTATTTCTTTACGTGAAGGTGATGAGTTGCTTGCAGTTAAAGAAACAACAGGTGAAGATATTGTTTGCATTGCAAGTGATAATGGTAAGATGGTTGGTTTTAAAGAAACCGACGTTCGTTGTATGGGACGTAATGCTACCGGCGTTAAAGGTATTACCCTTAACGAAGGTGACAAAGCGTTATCAATCGGAACCTCTAGTGAAGGAAAATATGTTTTTGTTTTAAGTGAAAAAGGCTACGGTAAAATGTCACCAGTTGAACAATATCGTTTAACAAAACGTGGCGCTCGTGGCGTTATTACCTTAAATTCTAAAGATAAAAACGGTCGTCTTGCAGCGATGAGAATTGTTAATGGCGACGAAGATCTAGTAGTCTTTACAAAATCTGGGATAGTTATTCGTGTTCACTTAAATCAAGTTAATATCTCATCAAGAAATACAATTGGTGTTAAGATTATTAATGTTGGAGACAAAGAAGTTGTTTCAACTGTTGCTGTTGTTCCATTCCAAGAAGACGAAAATGAAGTTTTAAATGATGAAGAAAGCAAAAATTGTGACAACAATCAAACAACTGGAGAAGATACAAAAGAAGACTTTTAAGGAAATTTATGATTAAGAAAGTGTTGTTGCTTCAAAATAAAGAACTGGCTGGTTGGCGAGCCGAGCGTATACGTAAAAACGTAAAAGCCGCTTTTGTCGACGGCAACATTCCTTATACCGATAATATTGCGGAACCTGATTTCCAAATTGCCCATTTACTTTTTCCGTTTACAGGCGAGGAAATCGATCAACTTATTGCTGACAATAAGAAGATAGTTGCCTCAGTTTGTTATAGCGAAACTGATGAAAATTCAGCATTTACGAATATTGCGACATGTATGGATGAAGATAAAATGGACATCGAAAATTCGCGAATAAATTCTTTGTTAAAAGTTGATAAAGTTTTAGTTCCTTGTGAAGAATATTTTAATTTACTGGTCCAAAATGGAATTGACCCACAAAAAATCAGTATTTTATCGCCAGGAATAAATAATCAAATTTATCGTTATTTAACTGAAGAAGATATGACTTTAGCCAAAAAATATTTCAAAATCGACGAAAACACAAAAATGCTTGTCGCTTTTGGAAACTATAAAGACAAAGCTTGTTTAGATCGTATTCATGAAATTGCCAAGCTTCGTCCAGATTGTGTAATTGTGTTTTTAGGAACTAACACAATTGAAGAATCAATCTTTAAAAAAATTAAAGACAAAATTAATAAAAATTATTTACCTAATGTCATTTATGCACGCTTTGTTGATATAAATGTCTACCGTTCTTTATTAAAAAATGTTCGAGCGGTTTTGTTGTTAAATTCCTATTTAACAGATGAAGTCCAAATTCTTGAAGCTTTTGCAGCCGAATGCCAAGTAATTGCTTATGATAAAGCGATTCCGCAAGCTTTAAGAAACAGTTTAGTAATTCATAGCGATGATGAAAAAGATATCTATAAGATGCTTTCGAACTTCCTTGATTACAAAATTTCGAATACAATATCTAAAGAACATTTCTATGTTACTGAAAGAGATGTGTCCGTAATTGGTGAAAAGCTTAATGAAATTTATTCAAGTGTATTAAAGGAGGAATAAATTTATGATCGATATTAAGAAAATTGAAGAGAATCCAGCTAAGGTTAAAGAGTTACTTGCTCGCAAGCTTTATGATGTTGATTTTACGGAATTGTTAGAAAAAAACAAAAAACGTAAAGAATTAACAGTTATTGTTGAAACAAATAAAGCCGAACAAAATAAGATTTCAGCTCTTGTTCCTCAATATAAAAAGGAAGGCAAAGATTTTAAAGAACTTATTAAGAAATCTCATGAATTAGCTGAGGAAATTAAAGATAAGGAAATTGAATTAAAAGAAATTGAAAATTGGATTTTTGATTTTCTTAAAGTAATTCCTAATCTTCCTGATGAAGATTTATTACCTGGAGAAAAAGAAAACAATCGTCCAATTTATACTTTTGGCAAAAAGCCAGAATTTGCTTTTAAACCAAAGGATCATATGGAATTAGCCGAATCTTTAGGTTTAATTGATTATAAGAGAGCTGCTAAAATTTCTGGTAGCGGTACATGGATTTATACAGGTCTAGGCGCTCAACTTGAATGGGCCCTCATTAATTTCTTCGTTAGTGAACATTTAAAAGATGGTTATACCTTTATTCTTCCACCTCATTTATTAAATTATGAATCTGGTTTTACAGCTGGGCAATTCCCAAAATTTGAAAACTCTGTTTTCTTTGTCGAAGGCCTTGAACCAAAGAGATTCATGCTTCCAACGGCTGAAACAGCGCTTGTTAATTTGTATCGCAACGAGATTTTAAGTGAAAAAGATCTTCCAAAGAGATTCTTTGCTTATACTCCTTGCTATCGTCTTGAAGCTGGTAGCTATCGTACTGAAGAAAGAGGTATGATTCGTGGCTATCAATTTAATAAAGTTGAAATGGTTGCCTATACCAAAGAAGAAGATTCAGATGCCATGTTTGAAGAATTAGTTAATAAAGCGAAACGCCTTGTTGAAAAACTTGGCATTCACTTCCAAGTTTCTAAACTTGCGGCCGCTGATTGTTCGGCTAGTATGGCACGTACCTATGATGTTGAAGTTTGGATTCCTTCAATGAATATTTATAAAGAATGTTCCAGTGTTTCGAACGCTCGTGATTATCAAGCACGCCGTGGCATGATTCGTTATAAAGATGCTAGTGGTATTCATTATTGTCATACTTTAAATGGTTCGGGCTTAGCAACAAGTCGTTTGATCCCTGCTATTCTTGAACAATTCCAACAAGCTGATGGTTCAGTTTTGGTTCCTGAAGTTTTACAACCATTTATGGGCGGAATTAAAGTCTTGACACCTATTGCAAAATAATTGTTATAATAATAGAGCCATCGCAACAAGTAGTAAATAACCTGGTCAGGACGGGAACGGAGCAGCCATACCTTACAATCTTGTGTGCGGTGGTTTTCTTTTAATTAGTTATGGAACAAACTAAACTCGATGAGAAATATATGAAAATAGCCTTAGCAGAAGCTAAGAAGGCTTTTATTATGGGTGAAGTTCCGGTTGGCTGTGTCATTGTTAAAAACGAAAAAATCATTGCAAAAGCGCACAATTTTTGTAAAAAGAAAAACTTGCCAATCCTTCATGCTGAGATAATTGCAATAGAAAAAGCCTGCAGAACCTTAATAAATGATAATTTAAAAGGCTGTACAATGTATGTTACTCTTGAGCCGTGTTTGATGTGTACTGGTGCAATAATTAATTCAAATATTTCTGAAGTTGTTTTTGCGTTGCCGAATAAGGAATCTGGTTCATTATTTACATATAAAAATGACCTGGTCCTAAATGGATGTTATAAAAACCAATTGAAATCTCGTCTTGGCAGTTTTGGCAAAGAATCAAACGAACTATTAGTAAAATTTTTTGAATCAAAGAGAAATAGTTGAGAACCGCAGTGTTTTTAAATATTTAACTTGACACTGTAAAAAATTTTCAAATTGTTTGCGCATATTATACCTTTCTTAGGTATAATATAGACATGCTAGAATTACGTAATATAATAAAAGATTATTTGAGCGGCGAAAATACTGTTCACGCTCTTAAAAATATCAATCTTAATTTCGACAGCAACGGCATGATAGCTGTTCTGGGCGAATCTGGTTGTGGTAAAACAACTCTTTTAAACGTGATTGGTGGATTAGACAAATACACCAGTGGCGACATTTTAATTGATGGAGTATCTACCAAAACCTACAAAAGCAATGATTGGGATGCTTATCGTAACAAATATATTGGTTTTGTTTTTCAATCATATAATTTAATTCCACATTTAACATGTTTGCAAAACGTAGCTCTCGCCTCAACTGTAGGTGGTGAGTCTTTTGTCGAAAGCAAAGAAAAAGCCAAAGAAATACTAATTAAAATGGGTTTGGAAAAAGAAATCAATAAATTTCCAAACCAAATTTCTGGTGGCCAGGCACAAAGGGTTGCTGTTGCTCGTGCTTTAATCAATAATCCAAAAATTATTTTAGCAGACGAACCAACTGGGGCCTTGGATAGCAAGAATTCTATTTCCTTAATGAAGACGTTAAAAGAAATTTCGAATGATCATTTAGTAATTTTAGTTACTCATAATTCTCGTCTAGCAGACGAATTTTGTGATCGTATTATTACAATGGCGGATGGCGTTGTTACTTCTGATAGTAAGGAAACCAAAGCCTCAGAAACACCACGAATTCGCGTACTAAATAAAGACAAATCAGGTTTTGGTTTTGCTACTTCTTTACGTTTATCCTGGTCAACTATTTTTACGAAAAAAGGCCGATCAATTATTACAGCTATAGCGAGTTCAATTGGAATTATTGGCGTGGGTTTAATACTAGCTTTAAGTAATGGGTTTCAAGCTTATATTACTAAAGTACAGACTGAAACATCATCAAATATGCCAATTATTGTATCTTCTGCTCAAACTTCTTTTAAACCTAATCCTAATTACAAAGAATATACAAAATTTCCAAACAACGAAGAAATTATTGTTTATGATGCTTCTACTAGTGGACAATATATTTATCTTGAAACAACGAACAACTTAACTAACGATTATGTTAACTATGTTAACAATATCGACAACACAAAATATAAAGGTTCAATTGGTTCAAAGATAATAAATTATACAAATATTAATCATAACATTTTCGCTCAAAACACAAAAATTAATGAAGGCGATGCTATTGAAACTATAAAAATTAATCCATATTCTAGTGTTTCAGGCGGAACTATTGCTAGTGTTATAGCCTCTATATCAGGTTTACCAAAATCAATACTTCATGAATTTTATGGCGACCAGAATTATATTGGTAAATCATATGACGTTTTGGCTGGCGCCTATCCTCAAGACAGCATCGTTAATGGCGATACTTTTGAAGTAGCTTTGGTTCTTGATTCTTATAATAGAATTGAATCGAATACTTTAAAAAAACTTGGTTTTTATAGTTCTTCCCAAATTGATTATATGGTCCAAAATAACAAAACCATTAACTTTAATGATTTTATTGGTAAAACATATACTTTTTATTTAAACGATGATCTCTATGACGAACAAGGAAGAATTACTAATAAAGCCAACGATCGCACAACAACAACACAAACTATCACAATCAAAGATCAAAATGGAAATGATGTTAATTTTGATGTTGATATTCCAATTAGTGATATTACACAATATGCGCCGCAAAACGAAGAAGATTATTATTCCTTATATAATGGCACCTATCAAAAATACTCTGCCGATGGCACAACATCTTTAGGAGCGGCGAAAGCTTATCATTTAAAAGTTTCAGCTATTATGCGCGTAAACAAAAATGCTTTAATTGATTATATGCCAGCTTCCTTATGCTATAACCAAAGTTTTAAAGATTTTGTATATAAATACGACAATGCTTCAAAAATTGTGAATGATACTACTCATAAACTTTACGCTAATATTGATATTTATAATTTACAATCTTTATTTAACCTATATAATACGAAAAATGTTTTTCCTATGTTTAAAACTATGGGCTTTATTGATGACAATGTTGAAGTTCCTGCTTGGGCTGCAGCGTTAAGTGAAGCCACTCAAAACGACTTTACCGAAGCTTTCCAGTGGTGTGGACACTGGTACGCGCCTTTAGCTAAAAAAGATTCAAATTCGCATGCCCTTTCTTTTAATGATAGTTATTATACCTATTCTGGCTACATTTCTTCATTATCCAAATTAGGATTAGTTTTTGATAATATTGACTATACAAACGTTAAGGACTTTATAAATATTTTTAATAGTGCATTAACGGCTGCTCGTGAAAATAATACTGTTCGACTTGCTTATTATACGGCACAGTTAAACTTAAAAATTCAAGAGGATTCTACAATTCTTCCAATGATGTTTGTATATTTGGCAACTAAGCTTTCAAATTATTCACAAATTACAAGTTTAATTATTTTTCCTACTAGTTTAACAACTAAACCAGCCTTGAAAGAATATTTAGATAATTACAATGTAAATAAGGAAAATACAGATGTTGTTTCTTATGCTGATTATGCTGGAGATTTAACTGATCAGCTTTATTCAATTGTTTCAATAATTTCGATTGTTCTTGTTATATTTAGTTCAATTTCATTGATTGTTTCTTCGATTATGTCTGGTGTAATTACATATACTTCTGTTATCGAGCGCACCAAAGAAATTGGAGTTTATCGAGCTATTGGTGCTCGTAAAAAAGATGTGGGAAGATTATTTATTTTTGAGAATATAATTATTGGAATATTTTCCGGAGTTTTAGGTATCCTATTAGTATATTTAATATCTATTCCGATCAACGTCGTTATTTCAGGAATGTTTGCAAAATATAATATTGGAAATATTTGCTCATTAAGTGCGCTTGCAGCAATTGTCCTTGTGGCTATCGCTGGATTTTTGGCATTTATTTCATCTATCATTCCAGCTTATGTTGCAAGCAAAAAAGATCCAGTTGTTGCTTTAAGGAGTGAGTAGTTATGGATATAAGAGAATTGTTTAGCCCTGTTAAAGCTCTAGAAATACGTCGTAAGGCTTTAAAAACTGCGGTCGATAAAGCTGAAAGATATGATCCAAATTATAAAGTTGGTTTAGATTTTGTTCAGGTTGAAGAACGTAAGAAAAATTTGTTGGTTAACAAAAAGAAAAAAGTTGTTACTAAAACTTATTTTCGTATTTTCACAGATAACTTCTTCTCATTTTTTAATATTTTGATTTTTGGTCTCGCAATCATCGCTGGAGTTGCTCAGAAGTATAACCAATTAATGTTTTTGGGTGTTATTTTAGTAAATTGTGCAATTGGTATTTACCAAGACATCCATGCACGACACCTTGTTGACCGCCTTTCAATTATCAATAAAATGACTTCAAAAGTAGTACGAATGGGAGTCCAGTCTCAAATATCCGCAAACGAATTAGTTTTGGATGATGTAATTTATCTTGAAAATGGTGATCAAATTCCAGCTGATTGTATTTTATTAAATGGAAAATGCTCTGTTAATGAAGCTATGTTAACCGGAGAACCAGATGCAGTTAAAAAGAAAGTTGGTAGTACTTTATTATCAGGGACTTACGTTAGTAGTGGAACGTGTTATGCCCGAGTCAACAATATCGGAAGTTTAAATGCTGCTGAAGAAATTCAAGCAAAAGCTAGTGCTTTCAATAAACCTAAATCAGAAATTTTGCGATCATTAAATTTCTTATTTAGAATTATTGGATTTATTGTCATTATTGTTGGAATATTATCTATTATATCTTATTGGTATATTGACCCAAAAAATTTCGATTGGGCAACTTTTGCTGGAAAACCAAATGACAACAATTCTGGTTATGTCGGCTCATTTGTAGGAACACTTGTGGCGATGATTCCTGCTGGATTATTCCTTCTTACCTCGACTGCCTTAAGTGTTGGAGTTATAAACTTATCAAAGAAAAGATGCTTGGTTCAAGAACTTTATTCTATTGAAATGTTAGCTCGTGTTGACACTTTATGTCTTGATAAAACCGGAACCATCACGGATGGCACAATGCTTTTCAACGATTATATTAAAATTGATAAAAAATTCGAAGTAGACAAGGCTGGACAAATTATACGTTCAATAATTGCAGCAACCAAAGACGATTCTTATACAACCAAAGCTCTATTGAGCCAATTTGGAAGATATACGATAGTTCAAGCCAAAACCAGCGCACCATTTTCAAGCGAAACAAAATGTAGCGGTGCTACTTTTGATCATTATGGAACATTCGCAATGGGGGCCTTTGGTTATTTAAAAATTACAAACGAAAAAGTTGTTAAACCAATAGTTAATGAATATTCCCGTAAAGGTTATCGTTGTTTAATATTAGGGACTTGTAAAAAGCCAATTATTGGCGATAAAATTCCTGAAGAAATGACATGTATTGGCGTAATTGTTCTTGAAGATCATATTCGTGAAACGGCACCAAATACTTTAAAATGGTTTGCTGGCAACGGTGTTGATGTTAAAGTTATCTCTGGCGATGATCCAATTACAGTAAGTGAAATTGCTTATAAAGCCGGAATTCAAAATAGCGAATCCTATATTAATCTCCAAGGAATGAGTGTTGAACAAGTAAAACAAATTGCTAATAATTATGCAATTTTTGGTCGAGTTTCTCCAGAGCAAAAAGAAGCTCTAGTAGTTGCTTTAAAAGATGCTGGTAAAACTGTTGGAATGACAGGCGATGGTGTAAACGACATTTTAGCTTTAAAGAGATCAGACTGCTCTATTGCAATGAATAGCGGATCAGATGCGGCTAAGAATGTATCCCATCTTGTTCTTTTAGACAGCGATTTTTCTGTTTTGCCAAGCGTTGTTAGTGAGGGCCGACGTGTTATTAATAACCTTCAAAGAACCTCATCTTTGTTCTTATCAAAAACCATCTTTACGATGATTCTCTCTGTTCTTGCTATTATCATGACATTCTCTTTACGTGATCCAAATATGATATTCCCATTACAAACCAATAACTTCTATGTTTGGGAAATTGCTTGTATTGGTGTTGGCGGATTCTTCTTATCACTTGAACCAAACGCTTCACAAATTGAAGGACACTTCTTATCAAATGCTATAAAACGAGCTTTGCCTATTTCGATTGCTTTATTTTTAACAACGTTTATTTATTTTATCATCTTTATTATTGATAATTCGATGGGCGGCCATGTCATTTTCTCTTTAAATGCAAATTGTACAACAAAGCAAACATATCAAGCTATGTGCTCAATTGCAATGTGTGTTATCGGCTTCTTCTCGTTTTATCGTATATGCATGCCGTTTACCAAATATCGTGTTTTCGTTTTTGTTATTTTATTAATATTAACAGTCGTCGGTTTGATCGCGACTTTCAGTATTAAGATTAAAGATATTAATGGCAATATGATTCCATTTGGATCCTTCTGGTTTGCCTTTGACTTTACTAGTTTCTCATTAATTGACTGGGTTTGGTCGGCGGCGATTCTAGAAGCTGGTGGTTTCTTCTATGTTTTACTTGATAAGAGATTTGAAAAACTCAATCTCTTTAAGAAATTTTATATGTCGAAATTAGAGAGAGAACAATATGAACGCGAACGAAAAAATTAAGGCTCTATTCTTAAAAAAGGTAGAAACAATGCCAATTGAAGCAATAAATGTTTCAATTCTTTGTGATGAGCTTAAGATTAAACGACAAACATTTTATTATTATTATCGTGATATTTATGATTTAACGGACTCTATTTTAATAGGATATAAATCAGATCTTTTGGCAAATGACTTTAATGAAGAATATTTAGAAAAAATTATCAACTTTACGCATGAGAACATCATTTTTTTAAATGCTTGTGCAAATTCAAGTTTAGAATCTTTAATTCATGAGTTTATTTATGACTTATTACTAAAATATGTTAATGGTAAGGTTTTGAGTTTTAAAGATAGTGAAAAACTTAATAATACCGATACTTTAGAGATTTCTTCTTTTTTATCCGAGGGAACTACAAATATTTTTGTAAGTGCTTTAGATAACGTTAAGGATTTTTCTTCAACTAAGATATTAAATAAAATTGAAATATTAACGAGCAACAAAATACTAAATGACCTTATAAACGACTATTATGAAAATAGAAAGAGGATTTAACTATGATTGATTTTGATTTCGTGTCTCCAACTAAAATATTTTTTGGAAAAGAAAAAGAAAACAATGTTGGTGATATTATAGCTTCTTATGGTTATAAAAACATTTTAATTGTATATGGACAGCATTCAGTTATTAAAAGTGGATTATTAGATAAAGTATGTGATTCATTAAAGAAAAGTAATGTTAATTATTTGTTGTTTGGTGGCGTTAGAGCCAATCCAACAACTGAGCTCGTTCATGAAGGGTTAACATTAATTAAAGAAGCACAAATTGATTTAATTTTAGCTGTTGGCGGTGGCTCAGTGATTGATGTTGCTAAATCAATAGGCTGCGGCTATTTTTACAATGGAGATCCATTTGATTTTAATATGTATTTAGCTAAACCAACAAAATGTCTACCAATTGGCGTTATTTTAACAATTGCTGCAAGCGGAAGCGAACTTTCAAATTCTTGCGTAATTCAAGATGATGCCCGTGCTATGAAAAAGGGATTTAATAATGATATTATTCGTCCTCTTTTCGCAATTGAAGATCCAGAATTAACCTATACTTGCCCTCAATATCAAACTTCGTGTGGAATTGTTGATATTATGATGCACACTTTGGAAAGATATTTTTCAGATAGTGATGAAATAGAAATGGCTGATGATTTTGCGGTCGCTCTTCTCAAAAATGTAGTTTCTGCAGGGAAAATTGTCCAAAATTTCCCAAATAACTATGAAGCGCGAAGTGTTTTGATGCTTGCTGGTTCTTTATCTCATAATGGCTTAACTTCTATTGGCAAAAATAATAAGTTTCCATGTCATTATCTTGAGCACATTTTAAGTGGATTATATCCTGAAGTAGCTCACGGAGCTGGCCTTGCTGTTATCTTTCCAAACTGGGCCGAATCATATTTAAGCGAAGAAGCAGACATTAATAAGATGAGTGTTTTAGCCAAAGAACTTTTTCATTGTAATTGTAATTCAAAGATTGAAAGTGCTAAAATGTTCATAGCAAAAATAAGAGAATACTTTACTCTCTTAGGGATGCCTTCTAATTTTGAAGAATTAGGTCTTAATGATGTTAGCGTTTTTAAATTAGGTGAACAATTTGTTATTAATGGTACACGTGCGATTGGCCATGGCAAAAAACCTTTGGATCAAACGCTTGCTATCGAGATTTTTGCTCGTTGCAATAATTAGGAGGAATCTGTATGAAAAAATCGGATGCTTATTCTTATGTTGTTTATTTTTTAATATTATTCACTGCAATAATGTTAGGAGTATATGTTCTTCGACCAACCATTGAAGCTTATACCGGAAAAGGAATAAGTGCTTTTTATGTGTCAATTATAACATTTTTTGTTGGACTTATTGTTTTACCACTTTGCTATGAATTTATGCATTTATTGGGCGCAAAAGTAGGCGGTTATAAGGTTTATTCCTTTGACGTTTTCTATTTTAATTTCTATAAAGATGGTGAAGGTAAAAATAAATTTAGATTTAAATCATTTGACGGATTAACTGGTGAAACTAAAGTTGCGCCACGCGAAAGACCAAACGGAAAAATTTGTAATCCAAAACCAATGTTGTTTTTCCCTAATTTATTTTTAAGTGCGTTCCTAATCGTTTCTATCTTTATGTATTTATTCTTTAATGCTCAAACCTCTCCATTTAAAGCGGTGTTCTGTATTTTAATGATTCTCTCAGCTTTATTTTTGTTTTACAACATTTTACCAATTGAACTTGATGCTAAAACTGATGGTTATCAATTAAAACTTATCGGTAAAGAAACTGATGTGGCTATTTATAATGAATTATTACGTTTACAAGAATGTGAATTTTATGGAATAGATAAAGGCGAAGTAAAAGTCTTCACTGATAATATGTCGGATTTTGCTGCTCAAATCGATTTAATGACTATTTATAAATATATTAGTGAAGAAAAGTATTATGAAGCACGTAAAATCATTGATGCAATTCTCGCCCAAAAAGATAAAATTCATTATAATATTGGAATTGAATTATTAGCACAAAAATTATTTATCTATCTTTATACTGGCGCGATTAGCGATGCTAAAGAATTTTATAACAATAGCATGACGGCCGAAGAGAAACGTGATATTTCAAATTCCGATTCGCTTGTTTGTATTAGAACATATATCTTAGTTTCAACGTTCTTAGATCCTTCTGAGAGCGAAATTCAATACGCCACCGAAAAGGCTGACAAAGCTTATAAGCGTATTAATTCTTCTTATAAAGAAATTGAGAAAAAGTTATATAAAAACACTTTAAAAATTGCTCAAGATGCACATCCAACGTGGGTATTAGTCGAAAGCAATGTTGAAGAAAAGAAACCAGAAGAAAACAAAAACGAAGAAAAATAAAAATCAAAAACAAAAGCAGGCACATCAAGTGCCTGCTTTTTAAATGTAAAATTTTTAGAATTTTAATTCGTAATTATTTCTTTTCTTGAGTTTCTGCTTGTTTTTCAAGAAGCCCTTTGATTTGAGTTAATAATTCAACTTCAGTTGGCTGTGGCTTAACTGGAGCTGGTTCAACTGGTTTTTCTTCTGGATGAGCTTTGAAATATTCTTCACGAATCTTAGCTTCCATCTTTTCACGATGAACTTGTAAAGATTTAACAACTTTAACGATAATGAATAATGTTAAAGCAATAATTAAGAATGTAATAATTGCATTAATAAACGTTCCCCAATCAATAATGGCTGATCCATTATAATAGTAGGTTGTTCCATGTAATGTATACTTCTTTAATAGTGAATTTTGCCAGCTAATAAATGCGGCATCATCAACAGATAAGTTTGTAACACCTTGAGAAGCGGCATAACTAAATGTTGCTTGGACAACATTGGCCGCATCAAATGATTGGCCACCGACTGCAGCAATGCCAGCTTGAGCATCATTAAGAGCAGGAAGAACAGTTACTAGTCCTTTAATACCACCTGGGACAGCCCAAGTGCAAACGCTAAGTAAAATATTTACTGATGATGTAACAATTGCACCAAAGGCACCGCCAATAATGACACCAACGGCCATATCAATAACGCTGCCACGTGTAATGAAAGCTTTAAATTCTTTCCATAAAAGATGAGCTTTCTTTTTTGTTTCAACTATCGTTGTTTGATTAATCTCCATAATTCATAAATCTCCTTTATGCTTATATATTCTAATACATTTAAACATAAAATGTTATAGTTGAGAAAATTAAGTTATTTTAATATTTTCTCGTTTTCAAACGCTTATCTTTGATTTAAAATATGAATACTAGTAGGAGATGGAAATATGAGTGTAGAATTGTTTACTGATTCTTTATGTGACATTACCCCAGATTTAATTGAAGCCTGGAAGCTTCACGTTGTACCATTACTTGTCTATTTTAAGGGGGATTCGAAGACTTATTTTGATGGAGAAGTCACTCCTGAAGAAATATATAAAATTGCTAATAAAGGTAAAAATATTCCAAATACAGCCGCTGTTACTCCTGAAGCTTTTATTGAAGCTTTTAAAGCTGAAATCGATAAAGGTAACAAAATTATTTATTTAGGTTGTGGTAGTGGTATTTCTAGTACTTATCAAAATTCTGTTATCGCCTCTCGCGAATTTAAAGATGGGGAAGTAACATGTATTGACTCCCGTCAATTATCAACCGGCATTTCTTTACTTCTTCATAAGATTCGTATTATGATTGATGCTAATATTGATGTCCCGAGCATTGTTACAACTATTGAATCATATATTCCTCGTTTATCAGTTAAATTTTGTGTTGATAAGATGGATTATCTTTATCATGGTGGCAGATGTTCTTCATTAGCATATATTTTTGGTTCCTCTTTACATATCCACCCTATTATTCAAATGGCTAATAATAAAATGACAGTTAAAGCGAAAACTCGTGGCGCTTATGTAAAAGCTCTTGATTACCAAATTGATGAGTTTATGAAAGATTTACCAAATATTGATCTAGATTGTGTTTTCATTACGCATAGTGCAGGTGAAGGTTATGATGCCTATAAATATGTTTATGAAAAACTTAAACCATACGTGCCAGAAGGCAACCTTCATATAACAACTTCCCATTGTGTTGTTTCTTCGCATTGCGGACCACACACTCTTGGAATTTTGTATTTATTAAAGAAATAATTAAAAAGAAAAGTGGATTGCTGAGCAATCCACTTATTTTTATTTTATTCGGAAACGGTAGAGTTATTTACCACCAATCGCAAGTTTTTTAACAAGCATTGCTGGGGTATAAATCATTTGAGTAGTTTCTTCTGAATCTTTACCAACTTCTTTTACGTCTTGTAGTAACTTAAAGAGGTTACCAGAGACTGTAATTAAGTTTAATGATTCAGCTAATTTACCATCACGAATATAGAAGCCATTTGCCTGTAAGGAGAAATCACCAGATTGAGGATTTAAACCAGTTCCAATACCTTCAACTTCGGTGATATAAACACCTTCGCCAGCCTTTTCACATAAGCCTTCAAAAGTTTGTTTTCCTGGTTTAACAACTAAACGGAAAGCCGAAATACCTATCTTTGAACCCATGGCTGCACCGTTACCGGTAGTTTCAACGCCATCTTTAGCGGCAGTTTCAAGGTTGTATAAATAAGTTTTAAGAACGCCATTTTTAATGATGTCTTTGTTTTTGCAAGCAACACCTTCATCATCGAAACTTGTGAAGAAAATTGATTTATCAACTGGGCGATCACTAATTGTGACACGGGAAGAAGCGATTTTTTGTCCTACTTTTCCTTCTAATACTGAAGATTTCTTTTGGATTTCTTCAGCACTTGCTGATGAAATAGTAGCATCTACTAAAACTGAAACAACGGCTGGACTAAGAACTACTGGGTAATTTTTGCTAGCGCATTGAGTAGAATTAAACTTTGAAACAGTTTCTTTAACGGCTTTTGCGGCTAATTCATCAATATTAATTTTTGAAAAATCGTTATCGATCACAAAACTATAGTTTTGTTTTGTCTCTTCGCCCGCACGGGCCACAATTGAAATATAGACAAAGAAATAATTGCTTTTGCTCTTTAATTTTAAGCCCTTAGAATTTTGAAGTGTCTTCTCACCGGAGGTTTCAGAATATTCAACTTCGATATCACTAATACGAGCATCAAGAGTTTTAGCTTTTGCACTAAGAGCTTTTAATTTTTCAATTTTCTTTTCAGCTGGAAGTTCTTCTAACTCATTATTGAAAGGTTTAAATTTCTTATATTTTGGTGAGCCTTCAAACAAAATAGCTGGATCATCTTTTTCAATTATTTTGGCATCATCCAAAATTTCATTAACAAGAAAAGTTGGTGTAAGTTTGTCATCTTTATTAGTAAACGCAGAAGCAAATTTACCATTAACAATTCCACGAGCACGAATCGATGTTGAATCGGCAATAGTGAAGTGTTCAACTTCGCCATTAAATAAGGATACTTCAAGCTTCTTACTCTTACGGGAAGTAACTTCAGAAGATTCAATTCCCTTTTCTTTAGCTAATTCAAAGAATTTGTTTGTTTTCATTTAAGTTCTCCTCCTCTTCCACCAACAAGAATTTCTTTAACACGTAATGTTGGTTGTCCAACGTTTACAGGAATTGAGCCGCTTGAGGCGCCACAATTTCCTTGACCAAAAGCACAGTCGTTAGCAACCATATCGATTTGGTGAAGTATTTCGTTGCCTTTACCAATTAATGTGGCGCCTCTAACAGGCTCACAAATTTTTCCATCACGAATAATATAGGCTTCGCTTGTAGTGAAGTTAAATTCACCTGTAGCTGGATTGACACTGCCACCACTGAATGAAACGGCATATAATCCGAGTTTAGTAGCTTTAATTATTTCTTCTGGTGTTGATTTACCATTAGCGATGTATGTATTTGTCATTCTTGAGATAGGTTCGAAAGTATAGTTTTGTCTTCTTGAAGAGCCTGATTCTTTATAACCCATACGACGACCGCAGAACTCATCAACCATAAAGTCTTTTAAAACGCCATTTTTAATGAGGCAAGTTTTATGTGGGTGGTGACCTTCATCATCCATATTCATTGAACCCCATTCGTTTGGAAGGGTGCCATCATCATAAGCGGAAACAACGTCGCTTGCGACTTTGGTTCCGACCATTTCTTTTGTAAAACAAGATAAGCCTTTGCTTACAGCAGCGGCTTCAAGTGGGTGACCACATGATTCATGGAATAAAACACCGCCCCAGCCATTACCAATAACAACAGGCATTTTTCCAGCAGGAGCTTCTTTAGCATTAAGCATCTTAATGGATAATTCAGCGGTTGTACGAGCGACATCTTTGGTGTTAATTTCTTTTGTAAAAAATTCCCAACCAGCTTGTGTGCCAGGGCCACTGAATGTTGGTTCAACTTTACCTTGATCAACTGATAGAGCAAGGAAAAACATTCTACCAATGGAACGATTATCAATTAACTCTTTCCCACGGCTATTATAAATAACAACAGTTCTTAAAGTATAAAAGAAACCACTTTGTGTACGAACAATATGTGGATCGACTTCAGACATAATGATTGAATTTTCTCTTAAAACTTTCACTATTTCTTCTTTTGGAACAGATTGGAATGGTATTTCAATCTTATGAATACACTTAACGTGTTTAACTTTAAAATTTTCAACTTTGACGACTTGTGTGCCCGTAAATGATGCTGATAAATCTTCAGCAAGTTTCACCAATGACTTATGTGATAAATCATTAGTATGAGCGTAAACAGATTGTAAACCTTTAAGAATTCTTAAACCGACACCATTGCTTGTGGTAGTGGAACAAGTTTCTACTTTCTTGTTTTCAACACTGATACTTGAAGTTGTTGTGTCTTCAAAATAAATTTCAGCGAAATCTCCACCTGTAGCTAGGGCTTTATTTAAGACTTCTAATGCAATACTTTTAGATAACATTTTGTCTCCCCCTATAAAACGTATGTCTTATTCTATATCATAAAAAACCCATATTCTATCAAAAATGCACAAAAAAGCGCAACTTTTTGTTTCATTTTTGATAAAAAACCTTATTTCTAGTAATATGACTAAAAAAATAAACATGTTTTTATATCAAGTCCTTATCTTTTGCTATAATTATTCTATGGAAATTAAAGGGGATTATCTTTCATATATAAACTCATTAAATCTGCATTATGCAGTTTTAAGGAAGACTTTTACAAAGGAAGATATACTTCGTTATATTTCTCGAACCACTCTTAAAGATCGAATGATTAATTTTATGAGTCGATCACATTATAAACGCAAAGAATTGTTTATTTATGGAGCAATTATGTATGTCTATACTTTTAAAATTAATAATTTTGACCCTATTTATGGTAATTATACAGATACATGGGTTCTTTATTCACCCGATATTGATTTTCGTAAAGATCCAAATCTTTATAAGGAAATATCTGCGAAACTAAATGATTTTCTTGATGATAAGCTTCCTTATAAGAATAAAAAGCTTAGATCAGCCATCGCTAGTATAGAAAATTCTTATATGTATCAACCTTTACCGAAAGAAATTTCAGACAAATATGAAGTATATTATAATAACGTTTTATGTGATAATCGTCTCTGTAAGAATATCGAGTTGGGTCTTAATTTAGCCTTTTCAAATAAGTCTTTATCCAAAGAAATGATATATGTTCCTGACGAAATAATTGAGGATTTGCAGAAAAATAGTGAGGATTTGCACTAGTATGGCAAAAATAGAATCAAAAGTCTTATTAGATTATTGCTTGAACTATTTTAAGACATTTGAAGAAGCGCCTTTGAATGAATTGGATTTTGCTGTCTTTGCAAAATTTTGCTATTTTAACTATTCTTGCTTTATTCCAAATGAGAAAGATAGTGTTTTAGTTAAAGACATTTATGATCTTTCAAAAGCTGAGAAAATTTTAAATCGTATTGCTTATAAAGAGGATGATTTTAAATTATTTGCGGCCTTTTGCGGAAACCCACGTTTTCGTAATTTAACTATTAAGTTTTATTCCGAAAACACTAATCCAAATCTTAGCGAGCAATTTGCAGCAGTAACTTTTATTACTGAAAGCAAACAATTTATCCTTGCTTTTAGAGGAACTGATGCAACAATTAATGGCTGGAAAGAAGATTTTGACATGTCGTTTAAATGTCCAGTTCCAAGTCAGGTATCCGCGGTAAAATATGTGGAAACCGTTGGGAAATTTGCTAGAAATGGTATGTATTTGACAGGGCATTCAAAAGGCGGAAATCTTGCAGTTTATGGATTTTTGAAAGCTAAATCCCGCATTCGAAAACGAGTATTAGGTATTTATGATTTTGATGGCCCATCTTTTGATGAATTAACTTTAAAACAAACACATTTTGAAAAATATAAGCATTTAATTAAAAAGTATGTTCCAAGCGAAAGTTTAATTGGAATGATTTATGAGAAACCTGAAAACTGTATTGTAATTTTAAGTGACGGTTCAGGCATTCTTCAACATAATATTGTTCGTTGGAATATTTCGCTTGCTAGCCAACAATTTGTAAGAGCGGATGGAATTAAGTCATCTTATTTAAATGCAATGATATGTGTAAATGAATGGGTACAGAAATGTGATCCATCTCAAAAAGCTTTAATGGTAGACACTCTATATACAATAGTACAAGAAGCGGGCTTTAAAGATGTTAAAGAAATTTTGCAATCAAAGATTAAATCTTTGCTAACATTAAGAAAAGAATATAAAGAAATTAGTAAAACAACCCGTGAAGAAATTGCTGCTTCTTTTAAGGATCTTTTAGGTATTTACACAAGTCATTTAACAACAAAAGATAAAAAAGTCGAAAAGCTCGATGAAATTGATACATATGATGCTATAAACGTAAAGAAAAAACATATCAAAGACAGAAAATAATTATCTATTATTTGGTATAATAAATACATGGCTTTTACTTTCAGCAAAAATATTTCATATATTATTATTGCAGATCATGTTTATCATGATACTCTTTTGAAATACAAAAAAACGCATTCTGATATTCGCTTTAAATTAATGACCCCAACTGGATTTATTTCGTCATTTGTTACCTTTGATATTGATGAAACTATATCTTATTTAATTTCGAAAGAACATTTAAATTATAAAAGTGCCAAAGACATGCTTAAAGTTTTACCTTTCATTGATGAAAACGGAACAAGTAAATATTGCTTACTGAAAAAGAGAATTATCGAAAATGGGCTTTTCAAATACGACCCATTTGGAAAACAGCTTTTGGTTGGGAAAGAAATTATCAATTTTGAATTAAAAAATAACGTTGATATTCAAACATTTGAAAAAAGTCTTGGTATTAGTGCTGTAAATCTTGAGCTTTTGGAACTTTATATTTTTTCCCAAAAAGATTTAATTTGCTATGCTTTTAAAAATAGCACCTTCATGTTTAATTATGTTTTTAGTGATATTAGAGCCAAAATAATTAACAAGGAATTGAATGTCGACGACATTGTTGTCCTTTGTGATGTTCAATCATACAATCTACAGTTAGAATTTTTTGCTAATCTTTATAAACTTCCAATTCATTTAAAAAAACAAACGTTATTATTTTCGTATCCGACTGTTCAAGATTATTTGCAAAAATGCTATGATTCAAAAACAATCGAAACATTTGTGACAAACGAACCTTATATGAGCGAGGTCATGTCTTTAATTCGTAGATATTCCTTAAACGTTTTTAAAGATTTTAATGAGGGATTTGCAAGGTTATCGGAGATATTAAAGAATAATTCTCTTGAAATAGAAACCGGAAACGGAATTGAAGTTACCAACGAAATCTCTTTTAATGATTCCAAACATTATTATGTTTTAAACTTCCAATATGGAGACTTTTACAAAATTTTTGATGATAGTAATTATCTTTTTGATTATGAATTAAGCGAATTAAATCTAAATACAAGTTTTAATAACACAAAACAAGATGAAGTTAAGAAGAAAAATTTTATCTTCTTTAACAATATTCAATTTTTATCTTTTGCTATGGCTCATCTAGTTGATAAAATTTATAAATCTCAATTTATTGATGAACTTCATATTCCTCTAATGTTTGTAAATGAAAGCAATGAAAATGGAATTTACACAACAGAAGGTCGTCTTTTTACTGACTGCCTATATCGTGACAAAGGCAAACTTAAAGCAACCGAATATTATAAATCATATAACAACGAATTTACTAACAGCAAAGTTAAAGGTATTGTTACTAAATTTAGTCCAAGTGCCTTTAATTCTTATGTTGAGTGTCATTTTAAATATTATCTCGATAATATTGTGAAAGTTAATGATCCAGACGATAAATATGCAGCATCTTTAGGCACGCTTTTGCATGGAGTATTGGAGAAATTTTATAGTGAAGATTTTAACTATGAAAAAGTTTTCGAAGACATGGTTAACGAACAATTTCCTAATATTGACCCACGAACTAGATTGTTTATGGATGTAATTAAAGATAATTTCAAAAACACCATATCTTTCCTTGCTCTCCAGCAAGAAAAAGTAAAATTCCTAAAACAACCTTTAACTGAAAAATTTGAAACGATGTATATTCAATCAAAAACTATTCCAGGCAATGAATACAAAATTAATGGCCAAGTCGATAAAGTTCTTTTTACTGGTGATGCCGATCATAAATACTTTACAATCGTTGACTATAAATCAGGCAATAACGACTACATAATTCCAAAATTATTTAAAATTGGTTATTCTTTGCAGCTACCTCTTTATATGATGTTCCTTAATAAAGATTTTAAAGAGATATACCGACCAGGTGGTATATTTCTGCAAAAAATTTACCAACAACCTAAAGTTAAAGATGCTGGAACGTTTATTACAGAACAAGATTATTATAAAAATATTAAACTTCATGGTCTTTGTGTAAGTGATATTAAGTATTCTGAAACTTTTGATGCTGAACGTATTACTAAGAAGCATTCTGTCGGTCCGTATGGCGCCTTTACGGGTGCGGCTAGCAATCACGAGATATTTTTCACTTTAAATTCCAATGAATTAGATTCGACTCATTTACAAGATTATTATTTCTATATAGAAGATGGTGCGCTAAACGTTATGGATTCAATCTATAGCGGTGACTTTTCTATCCAACCTTTCTCCGCAAAAAATGGAATTAATCCTTGTAAGTTCTGTAATTATCATGACATTTGTTTTAGTGATAAGAATCTATATACGATAAGTGATGTTAGCGATGATGAGGAGGATGAAAGCGAAAATGAATAAAGATCAACAAAAAGCAATTGATACTCCTCTTGGTGAGAATGTCCTGATTAGTGCTGGTGCCGGGAGTGGCAAGACCTCGACTTTAACAGAGAAGGTTTATCATTTAATTGAATCTGGTGATATTAAACCAAGTAATTTATTAGTCCTTACTTTTACTAATAAAGCCGGTTTTGAAATGAAGGAAAGAATTATCAAAAAGTTTAAAAAAGCCAATAGTTCCTTCGCAGATGAAATTCTTTCTTCACATATTCAAACTTTTGATTCTTATTCTTTGTACCTTGTAAATCGTTATGCTAATGCTTTAAAAGTTTCGCCTAATTTAAATATTATTCCTCAAGAAATTAATGACGAAAAGACCCAAGAAATTATTACGAACGTTTTAAATGAATATTACGAAAACGAAGATCCTCGTATGAAAGAATTGGCCAATCTTTATTTCTTTAAAGACGACAGTTATTTAAAGAAAATAATTATTGCCTTTATCGATAAGCTTTCAACTTTATCTCCGTCATTAAAGAAAGATATTGAGGATAACTATTCTACTAAATATTTAAGTAATAATTTCATAAACGAAATTATTGATCAGTTAATCACTAATTCTCAACAAGAATTTAAAGAATTCAGTGAAAAATATTATGATTTCCGTCGTAATGGTTTTTTAAATGACTATACCAGTGTTATTGAACGTTTTAATAGCGATGGAATAACTAAACGTTTCAATACTAAAAGTGGTGAGTTGTCTTTAATTAATAGTAAAGCATTAGAGTTTTTAAAAGAACTATATGAAGAGAATGAAAGCGTGGCTCCTTCTATGGTTAGTGATACCGAAGGAAAGATGGAAGCATGTTATCCTTATTTTGATGATTTATTTAAAAGAGGCTTAGCTTGTAATAAAAAAGAGTATGTTGAATTTTGCAATTCGATAGATTTTGTCGATGCTAACGGCAAAAAACTCACCACTCCTCGTACCAATGATACCTCTAAGATAATTTTCAGTTGGATTAGATTAAATATCCTTAAATGTATTTCCGATATTAGTTATCTTAAAGACATTAATGATCAAAAAGATATTCTCCTTCAATATAAAAAACGCATCGACTTTATAATTGAGATTGTTAAAAAAGTTGAAGAACGTATGTTTGAATTTAAACGTCGTGTTAATTCATTTACTTTTAGTGACGTTTCTTCGATGGCTTTATCTCTTTTGGTTGATGAACAATATAAAGATATCGCGGATGAAATTCGCAGTTCTATTAAGTATGTTTTAGTTGATGAATATCAAGATACAAACAATCAACAAGAAACATTTATTAACGAAATATCTAAGAACTGCACACTTTTTGTTGTTGGTGATGTTAAGCAATCGATTTATTTATTCCGTCATGCCGATTGTTCTTTGATATTAAATCGAAAAGAAAAATATACAAAGAATGAATCCGGCCACGAAGAAGCAATTGAAATGAACATTAACTATCGTAGTGTTAAAAAGATAATTGAAGGAATTAATAAATTGTTTTGTGCGGTCCTAACTCCTAGTACTGGTGGCATTGACTATAAAAAAAGTGAAAATCTTGAATATGATGAAAAAATTGATCTTTATAATGAGTCAAAATTGTATTCAAAAGGAGAATATGGGGTCAACGTTTTATTTAAAGGCTACGCTCCTTATACTTGCGCACCAAACGATGGCACTTCGCAAGAAGCGATGATTATCATTGCCGATATTTTAAAGAAAATTCGTGAAAAATATCAAGTTTTAGATAGAGATTCGCATAAATTACGTGATTGCGAATTTCGTGATTTTGCCATTTTAGTTGGTCGTCAAACCAATACCCATTGCTATATTAAATTATTTGATCAATTTAGAATTCCATTAAATTACAACGTAGATGAAAGTTTATATGATTTAGATTGTATTATGGTCATAAGTTCATTAATTAACTATATTAATGGAAAAGTAAATAATGTTGATGTTAATTATCGCCACCTTTATTTATCGCTTGCAAGAAGTTTCTTGTTTGAAATAAATGATGAAGTACTATATGAGACTGTTTTAGATGAAGAAAAACTCGACAATAATCCGGTGTTTGGGAAAATAGATTCATTTATTAAGGATAATCTAAGTTTGCCGTTCTCCGTTATTTTTTCAAATATGTTGCAGTTCTTTAATATTTTTGAGCATTTAGAAAAGATTGGCAACGTAACTCTAAATATTTCTAAATTAGAATCATTAAAGCAAACAATTGATACTTTTGAAGGAACTGGCCAAGGATTAAAAGATTTTTGTGTTTTCTTTGAAGGCATTAAGAAGTATCGTATTGAACCACAAACAGCAAATTCTTATGATGAAGACAATTCAGTAGAATTAACGACTATTCATAAATCAAAAGGTCTTGAATACTCTATTGTTTATCTTCCATTAGGTCAATGTTTTGGACGTCGAACTGATCGAGATTCTGTTCCGTTTTCTATTAAATATGGCTTTTCAATTAGTACACCAAAAGTTGGAGAAATGTATAAGACTTTCTTAGACCCATTAATTCGTGGAGATAATACCAAAGCTGCGTGTGAAGAAGCTTATCGAGTGATGTATGTTGCTTGTACCCGTCCTAAAGAATCGTTATATTTTGTTAGTTATGGCGACCCATTTACTTATGAAAACATCGAAAAAACTCTTCCGAATAATTTAATTATTAATGAAGATGTTTTCCGTATTTTAAGTAAGCATTTCAATATCGTTGAACACTTTAGTGTATTAAAGAAAATTGTTGAAAAACGCAATCGTTATCTTTCTGAAGTTTTAACGGAAGAAAAGAACCCAGATATTGTTTCATTTAAAGAATGCTATGTTCGCCTAGTTAATTCTATTGTTCCTATAGTTTTTAAAGCTTTGGCTAATGATTACTATAATTATGTTATTTATCCAAATGTTTCAAAAATATCTGAAGCGACCTCTTTAAAGAAAGAAGATTGTCAATTTTTACCACATAGTTATTTTAATTTATCAACGTATGGTGAAAGTAAAAAATTCCCACTTCAAATCGATGATGATCATACCCCGTTTATGGCATATCAATCCCGTGATAAAGCTGTTGATGAATATTATCTTAATAACCCGAAAAAGTTTGCAGATCTCATTTATTCTTGTTTTGTGAATCCTCGTAGTAAGGATAAACTTGATATGTTGTTGTCTCTTTTTGAAGGCTTTGATGGTTACCTTTATTATTTTGATTATGCCGATTTTAAAACATATGATGCCGCTACTAATTCTTCGCAAAACTTTGTGCCATTAGCTTCCCAATCATTAAGTGAAATCTCTAAACTTCGCATTGAAAATACATTAATTAATTCAAATAAAGTTATAGGAAGTAAAGCCTCTCACGAAGTAAAAGATGATGATCAAAAAGATTATCTTGAAGCCGCTTTAAAACGTGGTACTCATTTACACTACTTACTCGAACTTGTTGATTTTACAAGTAAGGACACTTCCTTTATTCTCGATAAAGATGATCGTTCTTTAATAGACAAAGTCTTATCTTTATCAATCTTTAAAGATATTGAATCCTATACCGTTTTTAAAGAATACGAATACATTGATTCGAATGATATAAAAGGTTCTATTGATTTACTTTTAGTTGGTAACAACGATATTAAAATTATTGATTATAAGACATCCAATATTGATGATCCAGCCTATATTCGTCAAGTAAGTATCTATAAAGAAAACATCTCTCGTTTATTTAATACTAACAATATAAAAACCTATCTATTATCCATTCAAAAAGGAATTTTTAAAGAGATTTAATCTTTTGTTGTGTTTCTTTATATTTTCATAATGTATCTCTTTTTTGATGTACTTTTAATTCATATAAACTATATTTAGATAAAGGAGAAATATCTATGCAAAAATATGAATACCTCATCATTGGTTTTGGAAAAGGCGGTAAGACTTTAGCTTATAAGTTAGGAATGGAAGGCCATTCCGTATTGTTAATTGAAAAAGATCCTAAAATGTTTGGTGGAACTTGTATTAACGTGGCCTGTATTCCAACGAAAGTGTTAGTTAATGATGCTTCCTTATCTTCATTAACATCTTTATCTCATCCTGATTATTTAAAAAGAAATACTTCATTTTTAAAAGCGATGCGTCGTAAATCTTTACTTGTTAATAAGTTACGTCGTAGTAATTATATGAAGTTAATAGATGTTCCTTCCGTTAAAGTCATTGTTGGTAAAGCCTCCTTTATTGATGCTCATAATGTGAGTGTTAATAATGAAGTTTATAGTGCTGACACAATTATAATTAATACCGGCTCACGTCCATTTATTCCTCCAATTAAAGGTGTTGATAGTAAAGGAGTGTATGTTAGTGAAACCTTATTAAAGATAAACTTCTTACCACATCATTTAGTGATTGTAGGTGGCGGATATATTGGCTTAGAGTTTGCTAGCATGTTCCTTAATTTTGGTTCAAAAGTAACTCTTATTCAAAAAGAAGAAGCCTTTTTACCACGTGAAGATAGTGAACTGGCGAGTTTAATACTTAATGACCTTATCTTACGGGGCTTAAAGATTTATAAAAATACTAATACTTTATCCTTTAGTAGTAAAAATAGTATTGTTTCAACTGAAATTGAACACGATAACGTTAAAGAAATTATTAAAGGGGATGCAGTCCTATTAGCTGTTGGAAGAAGAGCTAATCTTGAAGGTTTAGATCTTTATAAAGCCGGAGTTAATGTTAGTGATCGAGGCCTTATTGTTACAGATGAACATAAGAAAACCAATGTTCCAAATATTTATGCTTTAGGTGATTGTGCCGGAGCTTTACAATTTACATATATTTCCTTAGATGATTCCCGTATAGTTTATAACTCTATTAAGAATAATCCTTCTTATACTCTTTTAAATAGAGGCAATGTTCCATACAGTGTCTTTATTAATCCGCCATTTTCTCGTATTGGTTTATCTGAAGAAGAGGCTAGAAAAGATCATGAGATTCTTGTGGGGCGAATTAAAGCTAATGCGATTCCAAAAGCTCATATTTTAAATAATATTAATGGCTTATTAAAGGTTATTGTTGATAAAAATACTCATGAAATCTTAGGAGCTCATCTTTATTGTAATGATAGCCAAGAGATGATTAATATTATCAAGATGGCGATGGATAATCATATTAAATATGATTATATTAAGAATGAAATCTTTACACATCCAAGTATGTCAGAATCCTTAAATGATGTTTTTGGAGCTCTTAAATAAAGAGAAGAATCTTATATCTATATATAGGTCACTTTCATTTTAAGAATTTATTCTATATAATAGTTGCATGATTAATGGCAAGATTGTAATTGAAATGTTTTCGAAAGCTGATAAAGTCAAAGGACAAGGGGTTGGTAGTGCTTATCTTGAGCAAGTTCCTCTTGTTAAGTCCCAAGATGATCTTTTTGAAGTGTTCGTTAATAAAGTTCCTAAAGGTATTAAACCAGATATTTATCATATTCATTCTGTTGATTTAGATTATTATTTTAAAGAAAAAAGACCGGATATTCCAACTGTAATGTATGTCCATTTTTTACCAACGACCTTAGATGGCTCCATTAAACTATGGGCTCCTATCTTCTCTGTATTTAAACGTCATGTTATAAATATGTATAAAAGAGCAGATGAACTTATCGTTGTTAATCCTTGCTTTATTAAGCCGTTAGTTGAACTGGGTGTAAAAAAAGAAAACATTACTTATATTCCAAATTTTGTTTCAAAAGATAACTTTTACCCTCTATCTAAAGAAAAATCTTTAGCTGTCCGTAAAGAATATAATATTCCTTCGGATTCTTTTGTGGTTTTAGGTGTTGGGCAAATTCAAAATCGTAAAGGCGTTAAAGACTTTGTAGAAGTGGCGAAAATGAATAGTGATATTGAATTTGTGTGGGCTGGCGGTTTCTCGTTTGGCAATATTACTGACGGATATGACGAATTAAAGAAAGTTGTTAATAATGCTCCAAAGAATGTTCATTTTATCGGAATCGTTGATCGCGATAAAATGAATGAAATATATAACATGTCTAATATGTTATTTATGCCGTCTTTAAATGAATTATTCCCAATGTCTATTCTTGAAGCTTGTAACTCTTCTAAACCAGTTTTGCTTCGCGACTTAGATTTATATAAAGAGATTCTTTTTATGAAATATCAAAAGGCTTCAGATGTGCAGGGTTTTTCAGAGATTATTCGTTCTTTAAAAGGGGATTCGTCGCTTTATAAAGAAGCTGAAAAAGACTCATTATTTATTTCAACCTATTATTCTAAAGAACATGTTGCTAAAATGTGGAGAGAATATTATTTACGTATTTTAGCAAAATATCGTGAAAATAAAGCTCTAAAAATTAAATTAAAGAAACTTAGCGGTCAGATTGAATAATCTGGTCGCTTTTTAAATAATTTATTAAAATAAGAATGTCTACTTATTAATTGTATAAAATATCCTCAAAATTCTTCATTTATTCTTGTTAAAGGCGTTTTATTTTGCTAATATTATATCGCGACTTACTTTAAGTACGTTTGAGACTTAAGGCGGAAGGAGAATAAAAGTATGAAAAAAGGTATTCATCCAGAATTACACAGATGCACCGTTACATGTGTTACTTGTGGTTCTACATTTGAAACATTATCCACATTAAAAGAAATTCGTGTCGATACTTGTTCCAATTGTCATCCATTCTTTACAGGTAAACAAAGATTTACTCAAAATGATGGTAGAGTTGATAGATTTAACAAGAAATACGGCTTAAAAACTGAAACAAAGTAATTAAAAACGGCACATTTAATAAAATGTGCCTTTTAATTATTATTAAATAGAAATTTTTCATTTTATATCATATATATATTATGGAGGAATAAAATATGAAAAAGAGATGTTATATAACTACGCCAATTTATTACCCATCTGGCAATCCACATTTAGGACACGCTTATTGCACCACAATGTGTGATATTTTTGCCCGATATAAAAGAAATAGAGGCGTCGAAACTTATTTCTTAACTGGTACCGATGAACATGGCTTGAAAATTCAAAAAAATGCCGCAGCTGCTGGCAAGGATCCACAAGCTTATGTTGATGAAAGAGCGGCGGATTTTAAGAAATTATGGGCAGCAATGCGCATTTCAAATAATGATTTTATTCGTACAACGGATGAAAGACATACTAGTGTTGTAAAACAAGTTTTTTCACGTTTTCTTCAACAAGACGATATTTATTTAAGTAATTATTCAGGTTGGTATTGCCAATACTGTGAAGCGTTTTGGACTGATACGCAAGTTGGTGAAAACCATGTTTGTCCAGATTGCGGACGTCCTGTTAGTGTAGCCCAAGAGGAAGCTTATTTTTATCGCACGACAAAACATTTGCCAATTGTCTTAAAAGCTTTTGAAAATAATAAGTTTTTAACGCCAGAATCCCGTAAAAATGAAATGATTAACAATTTCATTAAACCCGGAATTGAAGACCTTTGTGTTTCTAGAACATCCTTTACTTGGGGTGTTCCAGTCGTCGAAAACCCTAAACATGTTGTTTATGTTTGGTTAGATGCGTTATTAAATTATATTAGTGCTTTAGGTTATTTATCAAAAGATGATTCCTTATTCCAAAAATTCTGGAATAGTGATGATGTGGAAATTGTTCACGTTGTTGGAGCTGATATTTCACGTTTCCATACAATTTATTGGCCAATGTTCCTTGATAGTTTAAATCTCCGTTTACCAGATCGTGTTTTTGTTCACGGCTTAATTATGATGAAAGACGGCAAAATGTCGAAATCAAAAGGTAACGTTGTTTCACCTTATCCTTTAATTGAAAAATATGGTGTTGATGCCTTGCGTTATTATTTAACTCGTGAAATTCCATTTGGTCAAAACGGAACCTTTACTCCTCTTGAATTTGTTGAAAGAACAAATGGTGATCTTGTGAATAATTATGGTAATCTTGTGAGTCGAACCTTATCAATGATTAACAAATATTTTAATGGTATTATTCCTTCATATCAGAAAGGATTATCTGATTTAGATAATGCGTTAGATAATGTGATTGATACGACGATTACAAAATATATTGCTTTAATGGATGAATTAACATTCTCTGAAGCAACAAATGCCGTTATGGAATTAACAATGGCGGCAAATAAATATATCGAAGATACGAAGCCATGGGTCTTAGCTAAAGATCCAGCTGCAAAAGAAACACTCGAATCTACGATGGCTCATCTAGCCCATGTTTTATTTGTTTCGAGCATGCTCCTTAAACCAATTTTAGTAGAAACTTATGTTAAAGTTTTTAAAGCTTTAGATGTAAGTGAAGATATTAATTTTGATGAAGTTTACAATGTTAATTTACTTAATAACAAACATATTAATCCGTGTGAAATTCTTTTTCCACGTTTAGATGTTAATAAAGAAGTTGAATATATAACTGGTTTAATGGGAAGTACAAAGTAACCATGAAAGTTTATTTACCACATAATAATCTTGAAAAGAAAAGTGGTATTGGTAAAGCAATAGACAAACAAATTCAATACTTAAATGATGATGGTATTGAATGTGTCTTTCATTATCAAAAAGACGTTGATTTAGTACATATTAATTCTGTTTTTGATTTTAAGAATCGTTTTGTTTTGTTTAATAATTATTTTCGGAAGTTACCATTAATAACTCATGGCCATTCAACTCGACAAGATTGGAAGAATTCTTTTAATTTTTGGAAAGTTTTACAGCCAATGGTATATCGAAACTTTAAAGATTACTATTCACGAGCCGATTATATAATTACTCCTACTCCTTATTCAAAATCGATTATTGAAGGTTATGGATATTGCGACAATGTCGTTTGCATTTCTAACGGTATAAATGTTGAGGAATCAAACGAGAACGTAGAAGAGAATATTAAGAAATTCCTTAAGATCTGCGGGCTTAATGAGACAGATAAGGTTATTTTAGGCATCGGACACGTCTTCTACCGTAAAGGTATTGATGACTTTTTTAGGTGTGCCCAAGATTTTAAAGATTATAAATTTGTTTGGTGTGGATATCTTCCACATATTATTCTTACACATGATATGCGTAAGCTCCTTCGCCATAAACCGGAGAATGTAATCATGCCAGGTTTTATTGATTCCAACTCGGTGCGTGGAGCAATGCATTTTGCTAAATGTTTCTTCTTCCCATCTCGTGAAGAAACCGAGGGCATCGTTGTTTTAGAAGCTTTAGCTGGTAAGTGCCCTTTAATTATTAGAGATATTGGTGTTTATGATTATTGGCTTAAAGATGGCGTTAATTGTTATAAAGGTAGAGACGCTAAAAGCTTTAGTGAGTGTATTAGAAAAGTCTTAAATAATGATAATACTTCATTAATAAACGAAGGTTATAAAGTGGCTTTACAAAGAGATAAAAAAATTGTTTCTAACCAATTAGCGGAGGCCTATAAGGCAGTATTAAATGAAAGAGAAAATAGAAAGAACGCTATCAGGAAAGTGCGTTGATTATACTTTTGACGGACAAGGCATTGTTAAACACAACGGACGTGTTATTTTTGTGCCTGGTTTATTAGTTGGTGAAGAGGCTACTCTTGAGATTATTTATTCAAAAAAAGACTTCGATGTCGCACGAATAAAACAAATCTCTCAAATATCGCCGTTTCGCGTAACTCCAAAATGTAAAGTCGCGACCGCTTGTGGTGGCTGTACTTTTATGAATTTAGAATATAATGAACAAATTAAACTTAAACAAAAAAGAGTTGAAGACTCTTTAATGAATATAGGTAAAATCTCTCACAAAGTTGAACATTTTTATCAAATGGCTGATCCTTATTATTATCGCAATAAGATCCAAGTACCATATCGCTATGATAAGCAACATCGTTTAGTATATGGTTTTTATAAAGCCAAATCTCATGATGTAGTATATTGTGAGGATTGTGCTATTCAATCTAAAGAAGCCTCTATTATCTTAAAATCCCTGCAGAAACTATTTATTTCTTTTAAATATGAACCTTATAATGAAGATACAGGCCGAGGTTTTATTCGTAATGTCTTAATTCGTACCGGATATTATTCTAAACAAATAATGGTTGTTTTAATTACCACTAATCAAGAATTTAAAGGTAAAAATAATTTTATCAAAGCTTTAATTGAAGCCAATCCAAATATTACAACCGTTCTTCAAAACATAAATACAAATTATACAAATGTAATTCTTGGTAACAAGGAATATGTTTTATATGGTAAAGGGTATATTGAGGATAGTCTATGTGGTGTTAAATTTAGAATCTCTTCAAAGAGTTTTTATCAAACTAATCCTCTTCAAACTGAAGTGTTATATTCTCGAGCTATCGAATTAGCCACTTTAAGTAAAGATGATGTAATTTTAGATGCCTATTGTGGAATTGGTACTATTGGATTAATCGCTTCAAGTAAAGTTAAAGAAGTTCAAGGTGTAGAGATTGTTAAAGAAGCAATTGAAGATGCTAAAATCAATGCAAAACTCAACAATTTTGCTAATACTCACTTTGTCTGTGCTGATGCTGCTGATTATGTTTTTAATAATAAATTTGATTGTGTCTTTGTTGATCCGCCTCGTAAAGGATTAGATGAAAGATTTTTAAAGTCATTATTAAAGTCTTCTCCAAAGAAGATTGTTTATGTTTCGTGTGATCCCGACACCTTGGCTCGTGATTTAAGTTATTTAAAAGAAAAATATAATATTGAACACATTGAATGTGTTGATATGTTTCCACATACTAGTCACGTGGAAACAATCGTTGGCTTGATTTTAAAGAACTAAAACTTATTTATTTTCA
>DAINNH010000004.1:0-61021 GCA_036735985.1 Candidatus Alectryobacillus sp.
TTTTGAGTCGAGTTCGTTTACCAATTTCGACACTGAGGCATAAATAATAGAAGGTGATTAATTTCTTTGAAATCAATCACCTTTTAATTATATCTAAATTTTAATAATTATAAAGAATTAATTATCACGATTACACTTTACAATCTTTTCTTTAAGCCATGGAACAAGTTTTTTAAACTCATCAAAGGAAACAAGTTTCCATTCCCAGTTTGGTGAACCAACAGTTGATGGTGTATTCATTTTCGCTGAGTCATCATAACTTAAGAAATCTTGCATTGGAATGATCGCAAAATCCGCACGATTATCGAAAGCTAAATTAACAAAATCTTTGGCAATGTCACTATCGTGGTAGCCTAAGCGAGCTAACTTATTAACAAGTTTATCATAATCAGGTTTTTTAAGAGTTTTCACCCAACCATTAATCATTTCATTATCATGGGTTCCAGTATAACAAATTTGATTGTTAATATCTTTTACGCCATATTCTTGTTTATTATAGTCAAAAGTAAATTGAAGAACGTTCATGCCTGGAAGATTGTAGTGATCACGTAGTTTTAGGACACTTGGGAAAAGATCACCTAAGTCCTCAGCCACAATATTAATATGTGGATACGCGCGATATAATTCGTCAAATAAAGCATAGCCGGGAGCTGTTTTCCATTCACCTTCTACCGCTGTTGGACAAGATTCAGGAATCTTCCAATAAGTATCGAAAGCTCTAAAGTGATCAATACGAATAATATCAAAAATCTTACTTGAAAAACCTAAACGGTCTATCCAGAAGAAGAAATTTTCTTTTTGAATTTGTTCCCAATTATAAATCGGATTACCCCATCTTTGACCAGTTTTGGAGAAATAATCTGGTGGAACACCAGCAACAAATGCGGCAGTGCCATCTAATTGAAGTAAGAAGTCTTGTTGATTTTCCCAAACATCTAATGAATCAAGTCCGACATAGAATGGAACGTCGCCCATAATCATAATGCCCATCTTAATCGCATATTCATGAAGAGCCGCCCATTGTTTAAAAACAACGTATTGAATCCACTTTTCATAATTAATCTTATCAAGGTATGGAGTTAAATCAAGTTTATGATCCTTGATATAGTTTTTCATATCTTCACGCCAATAACACCACATTTGGTTATCGTTTTCTTTTTTAAATGTGACATAAAGAGCATATTCATTAACCCATGAATTATCTTTAACAAATTGATCGAATTCCTTAAAGTCTTTTCTATTGATGAAATTAGCATAAGCTTCTTTTAAATATTCTTCTTTAAAAGCTCGGACTTCTTGATACATTGTAACCGTAGAATTCTTATTAAATTCTTTGATTTCATTTAATAAACCTTCTTGTTTTAACATATCAAGAGAAATGTATAGCTCATCCATTGCCTTGGATGAATATGGTTGATATGGTGAATTGCCAAATCCTAATGGATTAAGTGGTAAAATTTGCCATACCTTAATTTTAGATTCCTTTAAGATATCAATAAACTCATAAGCATGAGGACCAAAATCACCAATACCTTGTTCACTTGGTAAGGATGAAATCGCTAATAAAACACCTGCAATTCTTCTCATAACTTTCTCCTTTTTAACTATATAAATTCTACCATAGAAATACAAATATACTAGTCTAAACCAGAGTTTCAAATATATTAGAATAAAGGCGTTTTTCAACGCCTTTTTCCCAAATACATTAATTTAGTAGACTTATTTAATAGCAACAATCGTCTGGAAGGCGTTTAATTTAGTCGCACTTGATAAGGTTGCATAAATACCTAAAGTATCAACTAAAACACTATATCCGCTAAAATCAATACTTCCTAAAGTACTAGATTTATAGCCATTAGCATGCGCGACTTTAATACTGCTATTATTAATCGTAAATGAATAGGAAATATAATTACTATCTTCACCCACTTCAAATTTAATATTGGTACATTCAGCATTACTTAATGAGAAATATTTTGATTTAGTTTTGAGTTGGATTAAAGCACGATAGTTATTAAATAAACTTTGATGTTGTTCTTTTAAAGAATAATCTAAGGTGTTAATTTCATAAGAAGAGGAATATGAATTGCTAATACCTTGTTTGCTACGAAGGAATTCTTCGCCAGCTAACATAAAGCTTGTACCTTGAGATGTAAAGACAACGGCATTAGCTAATTGATTCATTTGTTCAATTTGATTATCAGCTCTAATACCAGCAGCTTTAAAACGATCATATAAGGTATAGTTATCGTGACAAGTAACATAGTTAATGCACTTTTCGGATTCATAAACGGTGCTTGAACTAAAGACTTTTCCAGCAATTCCGGATTGAATATCACCAAGACTTGATGGGTAATCAGTTTCATCAATCCAGCCTTTTTCAGTTGAATCAGATAAACCACCTTTAATTAAAGCATCTCTCATCTTATCGTTAAAAGAACCAAAACCTTCATATTTATTAATACTGGATTGAGCAGCACTTATTGTTTTTAAAGCACTATCTCCGCCTGTCCATGGTTCACCATAAACACGCACAAATGGCGAAACGTTATCATGTAAGTTGGCTGTTAATTGATTCATGGTTTCAAGATCATGTAAGCCCATTAAATCGAATCTAAAGCCACCTAATTTATATTCGCTTGCCCAGAACTGTGTGGATTCAATCATGAATTTACGGAACATTGGTCTTTCACTGGCTGTTTCATTACCACAACCGGACCCATTGCTTGGGCCAACGGAAGTATAACGGAAATAATAATGAGGCATTAAGACATCAAAATTACATCCTGTTAAACCAGAAACGTGATTATAAACCACATCCATAATAATATTAATTCCACTATTTACATAATCTTTAACAAGTGATTTAAATTCACGAATTTTAGTATAGCCATCGTAAGGATTAGCTGAATAAATGCCATCAAGAGCATTATAATTTAATGGATTATAACCCCAGTTAAATTCACGTTTAGTTCCATCCGTGCGATCAGCATCTGGAAGTTCATTATTAGCTTGATCAAAGATTGGAATAATTTGAACTGCATTAACATTTAAATCTTTAATATGATCAAAGCCGGTTGTAACTTGATGATATTTGGTGCCACTTTGATGGAAGCCTTCATAAAGTTTAGCATTTTGAGCTGTTCCACCCCAGGTTGACGAAGAAGTTAAATCCGCAATATGGGTTTCATAAACAACCAAATCACTTGGATTATATTCATTAATCTTAACTTCATCCCATCCGGTTGGATTAGTTTTGCTAAAATCAACAATCATACCACGTAAACCATCGATACCTGTAGATTTAGCATACGGATCAACAATTTCTTGATTTTCAAAACTCGAATTAGTAACAACATAAGTATAATATTTTCCAGCTAAATCGCCTTCAACAGTTGTTGAGAAGACTCCAAAATCACCTAAGGTCATATCATACTCTTTATAAGTATCATCGCCTTTAGTAGCACTAACAGCTACTGGGGTACCGTTATCATAAATTCTTAATTTAATGATACTCGAAACTGGTGACCAGACTCTAAAGGTGGTATTATCAACCGTATAAGAAGCTCCTAATTCACCATTATAATTGTAAGTAGCATTGAATTCGGCCGTATTAAATATTGCGCCATTATCGCAGGTTTTAGTTAATGTAGCTCCTGAAACTTGGAAAGTAATGTCAAGAGTGAAGACATCTTTAACATCAGTTTTAGTTTTATCAATTAAATATACTAATTTAGTATTGCTTAAAGATAAAATATTCGCATCTGTTGAAGAAAGAGTGCTTGATTCAAGGAAAATACTACCATTTTTAAAGATTGTAAACTTACTATATGGTTTATTCGTTAAGAAATAAATCTTTAATTGATCAAGAACATCATTATAAGTTAACATGAAATCTTTAACGATATCATTAACCTTGCCATCTGCTGAAACATAGATTGTTTTATCATTTGTTTTTAAATAAATATGATAATATTTGGCTTCATTTGGGGTATAGTCTTTTATAGTTATCGTACGATCACCATCTGGATCTTTATTAACATTATTCCAACCTGGACCATCTTTAACAATAAAAGAGACATCAACTGGGGTGCCAGCAGAAGTAAAATCTTTCCAACTATATTTAGCATAGGCTCCATAATCATCTAAGCCATTAAATTTATAATCAGCTCCATCTTTACCAGTCGCCCAAAGCCACAAATAGTATTTATTATAATCGGCTCCTTTCTTTTCAAAGTGGAAAACAAAACCACCCGCAGGATCATCTGGTAAACTCGTTGTTTCAAGTCCACCTTGAGATGTTTCTTCACTTGAGGTAGTTGTTTCTTCACTTGAGGTAGTTGTTTCTTCATTTGTTGTCTCGCTGGAAGTTTTACCTTCATCACTAGTGTCGCTACGACTACTAGTCGATGAATCAACTCCACAGGATGTTAGAGCTAAAGCTAAAGTTAATAAAATAGTTTTAGCAAGTAATTTAATTCTCATTTTAATTCCTCCAATTTATTAAAATTTGTAGTGTAATCACCCGAAATCGACGTTTCGACACGTGTTTTCGCGGTGAGATTATTTGTAATTGAAAAAAGTGATAAAATCATTCCATCTTTATTCACGCTAAATTGGTGTTTACCACTTATTTCGTTACCATCTTTATCCGTACCCCCAAAATTCACTTTATATGTTAGGATATCTTTTGTTTCATTAAGTGAGAAAAACGAATAATATTTGGCGCAATTTGCAATAATATAGTCACCATAATACGCCCCGCCACTATGATAACCCGATTCAAGTTTAATATAAAACACATTATTAATGGAGGTTTTAACATCGCTATCCAAATACTTTAAATCTGTTAAAGTACTATCCGTCTTTTTCATAGAATAAACACTATTATCACTTTTTATGTACGTTAAAATTTCTTCTTGATGATAATTATATTGCCCATCTTTAGTACCATAATAAGTTCCCTCAACTTGGGTAATAGAATAGAAATACATTAAATCTTCTTTATTAAAGTAATTAGTGACACTTATTTTTCCTTCTAAATTATCATTTGAATAATAAGAGGAAGTAATATTTGTTGTCCCCATTACGACATTTTTAGCACTTGTATCATAACTAATGGCATCAACAAAATCTTTAATATCTCCTTCAGGGATCTTCTCACCACACGAGGTAAGAAGTCCACAAGATATTAAAGATAATGTTAAAATCTTTAAAATATGTGAACTAGGCATTATAGGTATACTTTGCTCCACCATAGATTGATTCACTATCTGGATCACTATGGGCATTAATTGTGGCAAAGCTTTCTTCAATTAAAAGACCGTATTTATCATAAGTAGCGGAACAATTCCATTTTCCGTGACCTTCCATATCCACTGGTCGATACATTTTTAAAATCTTATTGGCGGCAAAGGAACGAATTGTAAAGCCGCCATCACTATTTAAGTAATAGTAAACTTTATCAATGCCATCTTTACGAATAAAGGCCGCTTCAAGACGATATTTAGTAGCTAAAGTTAAGCCTTGAGTATCAATCGATGAGGAATTCCAATTCGCCGTTGTTAAATGTAATGGTAATCTTAAATAAAATGAAGAATTGGATTTTGAAAATTCGCTTGGTGAGTCATTAAAAGCTTTAGGAGTACCTTTTGCGACCGTATCAACTGAAGTTTCAAACTTACCATCTTCATTGGCCATAGCATAAAAATTAATGCTGCCTTTTACATCATAGGTCGATGGAATATAGGTTCCATCTAATTTTTGGATGACTTTAGCGGCAAAAGTATCGCCAACTGTTTCTTCATATCCAGGTAATGGGTTCTTACCATCAATTCCACAACTGACTAACGCCATCATTACAGCACTAAGCAGTAAGAAACGCCCTCCTATTTTTTTCATACACTTGTCCTCCTTAATAAATTAATGAATAAACGACTAGTAAATCTTAATATCCATGCCTTTTTCAGTAATATGACATTTATTGATATCATAAGTAACGAGAATTTTATCATCGACTTGAATACCATCAATGTTTTTAACTTCGACATAAATATTCTTAATTCCTTCGCCATCATCACATTCACAAAGGAGATATTTGTGAGTATCATAATCTAAAATTTGTTTAACTGTGGCTTCAAAACCTTCTTCTTGCGATAAGGTATAGCCATCGTGAGGAATCTCAACAAGATATTGTTTAGTAAAGACTTTAACGCCTAAACCTTGAATCATCTTATTAGAAATAGCATCACTCGAAAGAGTTACTAAATCTTTAATCTTAAAGAAGAAAATAATACCAGCATGCATCTTTTCTTCATTAAAGGCTTTTAAAGTATCCTTATATTTTTGATTAAGTTCTTTCTTAATACGCTTAAATGGATAAGCTTTATCATTGCAAGTAGCCACCACATCGTTATATTTCTTATTAGCTGCTTCTTTATTACGTTTTAAGTTGCCTTTTAAGGAATTAACTTCGGTTTCAAAACGAATAGCTTCAAGATTTAATCTCTTATCAAGTTCGTTATGTTTTTCGAGGTTAAAGTTCGAATTGAAATCATGGTGATCTTGAGCACGTTTACGATAAGCATCATGATCTTTATTAATAGCCTTAAAGTCCATAAAGGTCTTATTTTCTTCGTCTCTAATCTTGTTATAAGTTGTATTTACATCATTAATAATCTTTTCGTTATTATCTTTATGCTCTTCATTTAACTTTAATAAATTTTCTTTAAATTCAGCATTAAGTTGAGCCACTTCTTCGATCAAATTGGCTTTCGCTTCCATGATCACTGGCTTATTTTCTATAACGATAGGCGCACTATTAAACGTAGAATATTCCGTTTCTTTTGCTTTATATTCTTCAAGAATGCCTTGAAGAATAGGTGAATACTTAGCTTTAACGTTATTTAAACGCTCTTCAAGAGTACTATTAAATTTATCACCAACATAAGATTTAGCAGTGGCATAGTTAAGGAACATCGCATTAAGACGATCATAAACTGGGATTGATTCTTTAACAACTTTAGCTCCACTAGTAAAGTTAAATTGAGTAAAGTCGAGTCCAAATTTTACTTTATTCCCAACTTTAATTTCACTATCACTATGAGCAAAAAGTAAGACACCACTCACACTTAAATCAAGAAGGAAGTGGTCGCCCATCTTTTCACATTTCTTAACTTCCGCACTATATTCGCCACCATTAAGTAAGATTGAACTGGTTGGAACAAGAACATCATAACTACCCGATGTGACATCAATGGCGCTAGGAAGTTTAACTTCGAGACTGCCAATATGCATTAAATGATCTTTAACTTCACTTACTACGAGATTTTCTTTTGGATCACGTGGCATAATAGAAACTTCGGATTGTTTATCAAACATATGGACTCTATTAAGGTTTAAAGCAGCTTTAACAACTTGGCCTTTCTCGATACCATAAGTATTTTTACCTTTAATAATAATACGGGTTGTAGTTTCACCAAAACCATCACCTTCCATATTAATATCACCATAAATAAGGGTTTCGTTACCAAGTTCCTCAAAGTGTGAAACTTTAACATCGATGGTCGTTGAACTATTTTTAACAATTTCAGGATCAACGCTGACATCTTCGCATCTTAAACCAACCCAAACAATGGTCTTATTATCAAAATAATGAGGTTGAACTTTATTTAAAGTTGCAAGTGGAAGTTTAACCGCTCCTTTACTCGAAATAAAGTTAATAGTCGCGACATCTTTATCCTTCGATAAAGTTGCTTCAAAGAAGTTCATTTGTGGAGTACCAATAAAGCCCGCAACGAACTTATTATCTGGATAATCATACAAATTCTTAGGAGTATCAATTTGCATAATTTTTCCTAATTTCATAACAACAACACGAGTACCAAGAGTCATAGCTTCGACTTGGTCGTGAGTAACATAAATAAAGGTTGTCCCTAATTGATCGTGAAGTTTAGCAATTTCACTACGCATTTGGGCACGTAATTTGGCATCAAGGTTACTTAAAGGTTCATCAAGTAACATGACTTTCGGGTTACGTAAAATAGCTCGACCAAGAGCGACTCTTTGACGTTGACCACCGCTCATAGCACGTGGTTTACGATCAAGATATTCCGTTAAGCCAAGGACGTCAGCCGCCCATAGAACTTTTTCGTGAATAACATCGTTTGGTACATGGCGTAATTTGAGACCAAACGCCATATTTTCATAAACGGTCATATGAGGATAAAGAGCATAGTTTTGGAAAACCATGGCGATATCTCTCTCTTTAGGTTCAATATCATTCACGATACGATCCCCAATATAGAGTTCACCTGCACTAATATCTTCAAGACCAGCAATCATTCTTAAAGTTGTTGATTTACCACATCCACTTGGACCAACAAAGACAATAAATTCCTTGTCCTTAATGTCCATTGTAAAGTCACTAACCGCTTTGGTACCATTTGGATAGACCTTATAAATGTGTTCTAAACGTAATCCTGCCATAATAAATTCCTCCTAAATTACTTTAATATAGCAATTGAGTATGGGGGCATATGTAAGCTCCCATCACTATTTAAACTAAGATAACCTAATGTTTTATCAGCCACTAACTGGCCGACAACATTCTTGAAGCCCTTCGAGATAAATTCAACGTCTTGATAAGTGTCACTTGAACAATTATAGACGATGCCAAGGGCATCTTCGCCATCACCTTTCTTAACAAACAACTCACAACTTGGATCACGGACAATTTCAACTAACGTCGTATTGCCATGGGAAATTAGTGGGAATCTATTACGAAGATAAAGAGCTTTCTTATAATAAGATAGTATCGAATTATCATCACTAAGCTGTTCTTTCACACTTGGATAATAATAATGAGAAGTTGTAATGCCATCTGGTGAACGGGCGTTTCCAAGATTTTTATCTTCGCCCCATTGCATCGCAAGACGGACATTTTCATCTGGCTCTTCCCCAGCGTTTGTGCCAGTCATTCCAACTTCGTCCCCATAATAGGTGAAGGTTGAACCTTTAAACATCGAAAGGCAACCATATTGGAATTTAGATTTAGCAACTAGTTTTGGAAGAGTGGTAGTAAAGCGTGGAGTATCATGATTATCGATGAAGGGAGCGCTAATGCCGCTTCCAAGCGATATTTCATCATTCGCTAGCATTAAATTATAATAAGATTTAATACCGCGACCATATGGAGATGTTACTCCAATGATTCCACTTGAATTCGTAACACTGGTATCGAAATTAAAGAACGAATCAATGCCACTTTCATAATAAGATTTAATTGTCGAAGTTCCACTCCAGCATTCACCAACTATGTAAGCCTCTGGATTAATCGATTTAACATATTCATTTAATTCCTTAAGATAAGCGATGTTTTTGCTATCTTGGCTTAAATAATAGTATTTGACGGCATCAAGGCGGAACCCATCTATTCCACGATCGAGATAGAATTTCATAATATTGCGAAATTCAGCTCTCACGTATTGACTATCGAAATTGAATTCAGGCATTTTTGCGAAGTTGTCTTCCACATAGAAGGTATGATTCGCAACCTGATAAGCCGGACTTTCAAGATATCCAGGAATAGCTTCTTTCGTATCATAAAAGGAATAAAAATCTTTAAATTTTTCTTCTTCACTAGTCAACGTTTCACCATCAAGCCACTTTTGATGAGCTAAGACAGCTTTAGTATAATAAGGATGAGATAATGAAGAATGATTTAGAACTAAATCCAGAATTAACTTAATGCCTCGAGCGTGACACTCTTTAATAAGATTATCTAAATCTTCTAAAGTGCCGTAGCTTTTATCAACATTGTAGTAATCAAGAATATCGTATTTATGATAAGAATTAGAAGTATTAATTGGCATGAGCCAAATTCCATTACAACCGAGATTTTTAATATAATCCAGTTTTAGTGTAACTCCGTTTAAATCGCCAATTTTATCAGCGTTGCTATCATAAAAACTTCGAACAAATATTTCATAATAATTACGATAGTTATCGCTTGGCGTTGAAGGAGTAATAATCTCTTCAGTAATTTCCGAATTAGTTAGACTCGTTGAAGTATCACTAGTTGTATCAGTTGTTGTAGATTCTTTGCTACTATCTAATGAATTTTCTCCGCACGAGACAATGACTAACGAGGATAATAATGGAACAATAATACCTAGATATTTTTTAATCTTCATAAACTAACCTTTAACAGCACCACCAGTGACACCTTCAACATAGTATTTTTGTAACCAGAAGAAGAGAGCCATAATTGGGATTGAAACAAACACGCCAGCTGCACAGAAGACAGGGAAATATTTTTGACCATTTTCCTTAGTCATCATTTGTTGAAGGCCAACAGCAACGTTAAAGAGATCAGCATGACCTTGAGCAAGATAACTAGCGAGCATATAGTCGCCCCATGGGCCGACAAAGGCAAGTAAAATTGTATAAACGACAATTGGCTTAGAAAGTGGCATAATAACATGCCAGAAAATGGTATGTTTATTAGCGCCATCAATCATTGCGGCTTCATCTAGCGAATGGGAAATTGTATCGAAGAAGCCTTTAGCAATATAGTAGTTCATGGCTGAACCACCAATATAAACAAGAATAAGACCAAAGACACCAGCATAACCTTGAGTTAAACCAAGCATCTTTAAAATGAAGTAAACAACGACCATTCCAAGGAAACCAGGGAACATGCCGATAATAAGAATTAACTTCATATAATTACGTCTTGTTTTAAATCTTAAACGGGAGAAAGCATAAGCAGTCATAAGAGTTAAGACTGTTTGTAATATAGAAGTAACTAAAGCAATTACAAATGTATTAAGGAACCATCTCCAGAATGGATAAACTGTATCTGTAAATAAAGAAATGTAATTATTAAATGTCCAAACTTCTGGAATAAAAATAGCAGCTTGATAAGTTGTCGCAAAGGATTGGACAAGTAAATATAAGAATGGTAATAACCAAATAATAGATAAAACAACTAAGAAAATATAGGTAATAGTTTTTGAAATACCACTACGAATACGACGACGAGTACCTAAACGGGATTGTTCAGCGAAAGCTGAAGTATTCACGTTATCAGTCCCATGCGATCTTTGCATAATACGAGAGGTAATTTCTTCAGGAGAAGAACAAGCCAATTCTTTTTCATTAATACGCATAATTATTGGAAATCCTCCTCATTTTTAACAGCACTTGATCTTCCGTAGAAGATAAGTGAAATAAAGGCGACAATAACGAAGACAATAATACCGATAACACTCGCGACGCCATAATCCTTATTAACGTTAGTCATAGCAATCTTATATAACCAGGTGATTAATAAGTCGGTTTGACCAGCACCAAAGATATCAGTCGAAATTGGAACACCACCAACATTTGTAAATAATGGATTACCACCACTAAGGAGGTAAATAACGTTAAAGTTATTAATATTACCAACGAATGATTGAATTAAATATGGTCCAGTAACAAATAACATATAAGGAAGAGTAATCTTCATATACATCTTAACTGGGCTGGCTCCATCGATTCTGGCTGATTCATATAAATCAGCTGGAATATTCATTAAAATACCAGAACACATTAACATGGTATAAGGAATACCAATCCACATATTAACAACAATGATTGTGATTTTAGCAATTAAACCATCTTCAAGGAATTTAATATTTGTGCTAATCCAGCCAAGATTCTTTAAGATGACGTTAAAGGCGCCAACATCGGTATTTAAGAATTTAGATAAGAAAAGTAAGGAAATAAATTGTGGAACAGCTATTGTTGTAATTAAAATAGTACGCCATAATTTCTTTAACTTAATTCCCTTCTTATTAATAATTAAAGCGACGATCATTCCTAAGAAATAGTTGGTGAATGTAGCAAAAAACGCCCAAACCAATGTCCAAAGTAAGATTTGACTAAAGACATAGGCAAACTCACCACTATTGCCACCTAAACCAAAAAGCTTTTCAAAATTATATACGCCAACCCAATCGAATAATTCTTTTGGAGCGTAGAATCCAGTTGAATAATTGGTAAAGGCAACCAAAATCATAAATATTAAAGGAATAATAGTAAAAATGCATAAGCCAAAGGTTGGGAAACCTAAAAGAACTTTATGGTAATTCTTACCAACTAAGTCATTTATAGTTTGTTTTTCCGAAACCACACGTCCTATGCGTTGTGAATTTTGTAAAGTAACACTATCTTCAATTTGCTTAACCCATAAAAAGACACATATGCCAATTAAAATAAAGGCTATGACAGAATTCAATAAAATAGTAAAACTATCATCATGGGAAGTAACAATTGCCACTGAAGTGTTTGGATCAACATATTCAGAATAAGCTGTGTTACCAAAAGTGCCAAGTTTACCTAAAGATGGTCCACCAATAAAAATCATAAATAGAATAAAGGCAACTTCATAAACTAAATTGAGAATACCTCGAAAAAATTCTTTCCTTGTAAATTCACCAAAACCCATTACGAGGAATGATAAACGAGTCTTCCAGTCACCATCAACAAAGTTATTATATAAGGTAACAAAAAAGTTGGTAATTTTCTTAAAGAATTTCATGAACGCATTTGGAATACTCTTTGATATAAAATGCCAAATGCCTAGAGGAATCGCCTTAAAAAAAGATAATGTCTTATATAAAATCCTTTTAGGGGTTGAAAGTGAAAGATATTCAATAGTCGTCATACATATCTCTCCTTTTTAAAAATTATGGCGTAGAGAAACCCCTACGCCATAATAAATTAATTAACTATTTACTTGCGATAACGGAATCGTTAAATGTCTTACAAGCAGCGGCAAGATTTTCTTCAGTGACTGTTCCATCGATCATACCATTGATTAATGTAGCAGGAGCGCTCCAGAAGTTGCCTGGAACTGAAGTTTGAGCATGTGCAAATGTGCCTTGTTCAGAAAGAACGGCGATATTAGCATTAGCTTTAACTGTAGCATCAGCAGCAGCAGCGATATTGCATGGAGCTGTTTGATATTCAGCAAAACGTTTTAATTGAGCTTCTTTGCCAGAAAGATATTCGGCAAGTCTGTGAGCAGCAACTAACTTATCAGCATCACCCTTTGCTGGGTTAACACCAAATAATTTACCACCTAAGAATGCACCAAGATGTTTTGTTGTTCCATCGACTGTAACTGTTGGCATAACGGCACAACCATAATTGTCACCTAAAGCGGCTTTATAGTTTGCAATATCCCATGTACCAGCCATACAAGCAATAAGACCATTGGCCTCTGTTGGAGGTTCCATTGTCTTTGTCCAAGAAGCATCTTTAACAATCTTCATGATAGCTTTAGCAGCAGCAATACCTTTAGCACCATCGAAATCAGCAGTTGTTGATTGAACGACACCATCAGCATCATAAACGATCTTATAGTCAGCGCCGAATGTGAACATAGCAGCACCGCCCCAGAATCCTTCTGGTAAATTATAGCCAACTTTCTTACCAAGGGTACCAGCTTTAGCTAATAATTTTTCCATTGAGCTAACATCATCAGCACTTAAGACTGACTTATCATATTGTAAATAATATGTGTTATCACCAGTGTAGGCATAAGCATAATATTCATCATTGAATGTAGCAGCATCTTGACCAAATTTATTGATGTTTTCTTCGATATAAGTCTTGAATTCACCAGAAACTTTAGCAAGAGCACCAGCCTTGAATAAGCCAGCTAATTTATCAGCAGCAAATTCATAGACGTCTGGTCCTGTTGTCCAGTCTGTGACTTCTGAGTCAATTTTATCTGGACCATGTTCGACATAATTGATGGTGTAAGTATTCTTATCACCAGCAGCAGCACGAGCAGCTTTGAAGTCTTCAAATAAATCTTGGTTGAAAGTTTTGTTTGAAGCTGTACCAGAATATTCAATAGTAATTGCTTTTCCTGGTTCTACTGAAGTAGTAGGTTGTGAAGTTGTTCCATCGTCTTTTGATGTTGTAGCAGGGGTTGATGTTGTTCCACCACAGCTAACAAGAGTAAAAGCCATTGCGCTAGACGCGGCAACGACCAATAATCTAAATGCTTTTTTCATAAAAATTTTTAAATTTTCCTCCTTACATTTTAGATCTATATTTAATATCCAACGTGGGATATAAATACCATAATTTGTAAGCGGTTACATTTTTTCTCAATTAAAAACTAAACCGCTGAATGAATAAAGAATATAATCAAACAAGATATCGTTTAACTGCTATTATTATAAATCAACCTTTAAGTTTTTCAATTATTTTTTACTATTTATAACTTAGTTATAGTCAATAATTCTATTTTATTTTAAATAAATAGCACTCAAAAGGACGCAAATTAATAAAATTATTATCAATAATTTCATCTTTATAATTATGAAGCAAAACTTCACTATTTGGGAAATAATTCCTAAATGATAGGGATTCGCTAGTAAAATTAGACACAACCATAATAGAAGTTCCACTTCCTAAATGTGTATAAGCAAAAACTTTATTATTTTCGGGTTCAACTATTTCAAAAGGATAATTAAAAATTGCATTTAAAATATCGTAATTATGTCTTAATTTAGTTGCAGATCGAAAATAATTTAAAATTGAATCACAATCCTTATCTTCATCTTTTTCATTGCAAATTGGATAATAAGAAACGTTTTTAATATATGGCTTATTCGTTGAAAATCCTCCATATTTTTCGTTGCTCCAACAAAATGGCGCTCGGGCATTCTGACGAGAACATCTTTTAAAGAAACGCATTAATATTTCATCACTTAATTGAGGATTAGCTAGTTTAAAGTTACGATCACTAACATTAACAAAATCAGATAAAGAAGAATAATCAACGTTAGACATGCCTATTTCATCACCATATAAAATAAAAGGCATTCCATACATAAACAATAAGGTAGTAGATAACATTTTCGCAGATTCATTGCGGTATAAAACACTGCCATATTGTGATAAGCAACGTGGTTGATCATGGTTATTCCAATATAAAGGCATATCAGCCTCTTTATTACAAATGTCATACCATCTCTTAAAAATTGATTTTAAATTAACAACATTTGTTTTAATTTCACTATCTTCTTTTTCAAAAGAGCCATACGCTCCATTTTCCCAGCAAGTATCAAAATTAAAAACCATATTAATTGAGCCTTTAGTATAACTAGAATAATTTAAAGCTCCTTCTGATGAAATACATCCTCCAACTTCACCAATAGTAATCGCGTTATATTTTTTAAAGACATTTTCATTAAATTCTTTTAAATAATCATAAAGACGTGGACGATTAGAATAACGTCCCATATCAAAAACTAAACCATCTAAATCAGCTGGAAGATTTGAATCTTCAAAAGAAACATCTTTCGCTAAATGTGCAATCGCGTCAAGACGAAAGCCATCCACTCCTAATTGAAGCCAAAAAGTAGCAACTTGTTCCATTTGTTCACGTAATGCAAGGTTTTCATAATTTAAATCAGGCATTTTCTTTGAGAAAATATGAAAGAAATATTCATCAATTTGAGGAACATATTCCCAACAAGAAGTATCAAAAAATCCTTTCCAATTATTTGGAGGAAGTTTCTCGCCATTAGGTCCAATCTTACCTTTTTTAAAAAAGTAATATCCATGTTCCTTAGAATTAACATCTTCACAAGCTTTTTTAAACCATGGATGTTCACTACTTGTATGATTTAATACGAGATCCAATAAAATTTTAATGCCTAATCCGTGAGCTACTTTGATTAATTCTTTCATGTCATCAAGGGTTCCAAACATTGGATTAATATCATAAAAATCACTAACATCATAACCATCATCATCCATTGGAGATTTAAAAATTGGGCAAATCCAAATAAGGTCAACATTTAATGATTTAATATATGGCAATTTCTCAATTATGCCTTGTAAATCGCCAATTCCATCACCATTGCTATCTTTAAAAGAAGCAGGAAATATTTGATAACAAACATATGAATTATAAGCGTGATCAAGTTTATTCATTTTAAATATTTGCACTATTATCTTTTTTATTTATTTCCAAAGATTCTTGTGCGTCCTCCTTTTTATCGTTTTTATAAGATTTATATGTGAAAATATAAAGCGTTACTGCCAATATTTGACATATAAATGATACCAAACAAAATGCCAATAAACTAACATTATATAAATATCCAAGTAACCATGAGCCTAAAAACCAAAATAGACCAAGGAAAGTATCATAAATGCCAAAGCCTTTCGAACGGTTTTCTTTAGTTGTAATAGTCGTAACTACCGCCTTAAAAACTGATTCAACTGCCCCCATACCAACACCCCAGAGAACAACACCTACTATAATTTGCCATAAAGAATTTGCATAAAAAATAAAAAACGAAAATGGCGAGGCAATTAAACACGAAATCACTAAACTTAAAAAATTCTTTTTATCATAAAGATAGCCAAATATTAAAGCAGATAAGGCATCAATAAGCATCGCCAAAGAATAAAGTAGAGCCAAATAATTTTCTGGTACTAATTTTAGTTCTGCTGCTCTAACAGTTATTAATGAAAAGTCAACGAATCCAAAACCAAAGAGACAAATTGAAATAATAAAAAGAACGAATGTTTTATTAATAATTTTTGAATTAACCTTTGTTTTGCTAGGTTTTTCAAAATTTTCCGGATGTGGAAAACGCGTTTTTGCAATTATAAGAAAAATGAAACAAGTTAAGGCTGGAATTCCAAGAATTGCAAAAGTAATTAAGTAAGTTTTAAATTGCGTATCTTGTACTAAATAAGTCGCGCAAAGAAAAACAATAATTGGGCCTAAAAAAGCTCCAAACTGATCAATAAATTCTTGAATTGCGAAACTTTTACCAACGCCTTCTTGGGTGCTCGCAAAAGAGACAAGTGAATCTTTAGCTGGTTTTTTAATCGCTTTTCCAACTTTTTCCATCGTAATGAAAAAACAAGCTAAAATCCAACCATTCTCAGGAACAAGTGCTAATAAAGGGATACATATTAAATCTAAGACATATCCCAAAATAGTAATTAACCAATATTTTTTAGTTTTATCAGCTACATAACCCGTTAAAATACGTAAAGTATAGCCAATAAACATACCTAAACCCGAAACAAAACCAATTGCGGTTGTATTAGCTCCACTAAGAGTTAAAAAGTCGCCAATTACGGAATTGGCGCCCTCGTGAGTCATGTCGCTAAAAAGCGAAACAAAACCCATTAATAATATAAAGATAAAGGCTTGAGAAAATATTCTTTTGTTCTCATTTTTCTTCATACATGATTATTTTAGTCCTTTTTACATAGAATAGAGCACAAAAAAATTGCAAAATGTACTTTAATTTTTATTGAAATAAAGAGTCAAAAAATGTATTATATTACACGTGCTTAATAAAGGAGGCTACATGTATGGATATTAGAAACGTCGCAATTATTGCTCACGTCGATCATGGTAAGACTACACTTGTTAGCCAACTTTTAAAATTTGCAGGTGCTTTTAGAGATCCTTCTCAACTCGCTTCTGATTTCGTTGATACAAACCCAATCGAACGTGAAAGAGGAATCACCATTTTAGCAAAAACCACTTCAATGGACTATAAAGGTACAAAAATTCATATTTTAGACACTCCAGGGCATGCTGATTTCGGCGGCGAAGTTGAAAGAATCATGCACATGGTGGATGGTTGTATATTAGTCGTGGATGCCTTTGAAGGAACAATGCCACAAACACGTTTTGTTCTTAAAAAAGCCCTCGAATCTCATGTTAAACCAATTGTGGTTATTAATAAAATTGATCGACCAAACGCCGATGCTTCAAAAGCAGTCGACGAAGTCCTCAATTTATTTATTGAACTTGGTGCTCCAGATGAATTCTTAGATTTTAAAGTTGTTTACACAAGTGCTTTAAAAGGGACTTCGTCGCTTTCACCAAAACCTGAAGATCAACAATTAGGTATGGCTCCAGTCCTCGATTTAATTCTTTCGGAGATTCCAGCTCCAAATGTTGATCCAAATGGACCTTTCCAATTTCAACCAGCTTTATTAGATTATAACGATTTCGTTGGTAGAATTGGCATCGGTTTAATTAAAAGAGGAACTGTCAAAGTAAATGATACAGTCACATGTATGAGACTTGATGGGACTAATAAACAATTTAAAGTTTTAAAACTTTATGGTTATTCAGGTATTAGCCGTGTTGAAATTGCTCAAGCCTCAGCTGGCGATATTATCGCAGTAGCTGGCTTAGTTGATATTAATGTCGGCGAAACACTTTGTGCTCCAACTAATCTTGAAGCTCTTCCAATTCTAAGAATTGATGAGCCAACTCTTCAAATGACTTTTGGAACTAATTCTTCACCACTTGCTGGCAAAGATGGTAAAAATCTAACTGCTCGCAAAATTGAAGAAAGACTATTCCGTGAAGTTCAAAGAGATGTTTCATTAAGAGTAAAGAGAATTGAAAATGCTGAGCAATGGATTGTTTCAGGCCGTGGTGAATTACATTTAGGCATATTAATTGAAAATATGAGACGTGAAGATTTTGAACTTGAAGTTTCAAAACCAGAAGTCATTATAAAAGAGATTGATGGCGTAAAATGTGAACCTTATGAAGATTTATTAATTGATATTCCAAATGATTATACTGGAACAATTATGGATGCTCTTGGATTCAGAAATGCCGAACTTCAAAACATGGATGCTAATGATTTAACAACTAAATTATTTTATGTTATTCCTTCACGTGGTTTGATTGGTTTTATTTCAAATTTCCTTACTTTAACAAAAGGATATGGAATTATTTCTCATACATACCGCGAATATCGTCCAATGATTAAAGCTAATGTTGGCGAACGTCAAGTCGGTGTCCTTGTTAGTGTTGATGGTGGACCATCAACTCCATATGCGATTGAACACGTTGAAGATCGTGGTGTCTTGTTTATCGATCCTAAGACTGAAGTCTATGAAGGCATGATTGTCGGTGAAAATAAATATGACATTGATTTAGCTGTTAACGTTACTCAAACAAAGCCACAAACAAACGTTCGTAGTTCAAATAAAGATGTTACGGTTGTCTTAAAATCTCCACGCAAAATGTCACTTGAGGCTTGCCTTGATTACATTAATCGTGATGAACTTGTTGAAATTACTCCAGAAACGTATAGAATGCGTAAAAAGATTCTTGATACAGCTGAACGTAAGAAATTTGACTTTAAAAAGAGAAACGGACTCGTTCAATAACAAAAAAATCCTTGCAAATCGCAAGGATTTTTATTTGATTGACAATTCAACTAATTTATACTCATTGAAGTTAAAAACTTTTCTGTTTTTTCGTTTTTTGGACAATTAAAGACTTGATCAGGTGTCCCATCTTCAATAATACGACGATCAGCGACATATATAATTCTTGTGGCGATGTTTTTAGCAAAATTCATTTCGTGGGTCACAATAACCATCGTCATTCCTTCTTTTGCTAGATCCTTAATAACATTCAAAACCTCCCCAACCATTTCTGGGTCGAGGGCACTTGTTGGTTCATCAAAAAGCATGATTTCTGGTTTCATGCATAAAGCACGAGCGATAGCAACTCTTTGCTTTTGACCACCGGATAATTTTGTAACACGATTTGTCAAAAAGTCTGCCATTCCCACTTTTTTTAGATTCTCAAGACTGGTTGCGGTAGCTTCTTCTTTTGTTTTCTTGAGTACTTTCATTTGCGCTAAATTACAATTACCCAAAACATTATAATTGGAAAATAAATTGAAATTTTGGAATACCATGCCAATATGGGTACGGATTTCATCGACATTAAATCCTCGATCCATGATATTCTTTCCTTTAAAATATATTTCACCACTTGTTGGCTGTTCAAGAAGATTTAAGCATCTTAATAATGTTGATTTGCCACCACCCGAAGCCCCAATAATAACGATAACTTCACCACGATGAATTTCAAAAGATACTCCATCAAGAACAACTTGATCGCCAAAATCTTTACGTAAATTATGAACTGAAATTAACACATCATCACTCATCTAAAGTCACCACCTTTAACTTTTTGCGGTCATGGACATCAAAATCAAGTTTTTTCTCAATTTGACGTAACGAAATCGAACAAATTAAAGTAACACACAAATACATAAATGCCACAATTAAATATAACTGAAGAGTCATATAAGTTTGCCCAGCAATTAAATTGCCAACATAATAAAGTTCACTTACGGCTATAACATTTAATACAGATGAATCCTTAATATTTACAATAAGTTCGTTCCCAATTGTTGGGATAGAGATTTTTAAAGCTTGTGGTATAACAATAAAGAAATTAGTCTTTAAATTCGACATACCAAGGCTGCGCCCAGCTTCAATTTGGCCTTTGTCAACAGCATTAATTCCACTACGGACAATTTCAGCCATATAAGCCGCAGTATTTAAACTAATAACAATTAAACCACAAATCAAAGGATTCCAATTTAAGCCTAAAGCCGCACCACCAAAATAGACAACCATCGCCTGAACCATCATTGGTGTTCCTCTAAAGAATTCAATATAACATGTCGATAAAATTGAAAAGAAGTGTTTAAAAAACGCCACGATTCTTTTATCTTTTTTCTTATCTACCTTTAAATTACGTAAAATAGCTAAACCCATTCCAAGGATTAATCCAACTACGGTGCCAACAATAGCTAAAAGAATGGTATAGCCTAAACCTACTAATAATTTAACGTAGTTATTGGCTAAGATATAACCAATGTCTTTAAAAATATCCATTATTTAGTGTTAGCTCTAAGAATGGCACCATCCATTAAAGACTGACGAGTTTCTTCATTTATTTCACTTAAAGCAGTATTCAATTTATCTCTTAAAGTCGTATTGCCTTCTTTAACAGCAACAGCAACTCCTAGTTCATTATTATCTAAATTTTGAAAACCATTTTCTTTAGTAAAGGTAATTAATTTTAAATCACTATTACTATTAACAATTGAACGTGCAACAGGGTATTCAGCTGTCATGGCATCACTAGCACCACTAGTTACGCTTAAAGCACAATCACCAAATGATTTTAAAGGACTTTGATGAATGACATTTGGAATTTGATCAATGATATCATCAGTTAAAGTCGAAAGTTGAGAAACAACTTTGGCTCCTGTTAAATCCGCTAAAGATGCACTAGAAGCATATTTACTATCATTACGCACAATAACGGTCATTTGTGAAGTGTAGTAATTCGATGTAAAATCAACAGACTTATCTCTTTCTTCACTATAAGACATACCAGCAATAATACAATTTATTAAATTAGTATTTAATGATGGGATTAAAGACTCCCAGACAATTCTTTTAATTGTTACACTATATCCTAATTTTTCAGCGAGAGCTTTGCTAATTTGAATATCATAACCATCAGCAAAGTCACTACTATCAGCAATTGGTAATGTGTAATCATTACTTGACGAAACGGTCCAATTAAATGGTGAATAATTGCATTCAAGACCGACTACAAGGGCATTATCGTTATTATTGGAACCACACGATGATAAACACATCGTGCCAATAAAAGATAATGCAATTGATAAGACTAATTTTCTACGCATATTTGTATCCTCCCTTTGTAGAAAAAAAGATTGCATCATCTATCAATGCAATCTCAATTCACAAAAAATAGTGAATACAAACATTACATTAATAGCGCCTCTACTTAAATGTAAGTAGGAGTGATCAAAGATTTTATCTCGATCCCCAATCAGCTTAAATACCTTTAAACTGTTTCGGCAACGTCACCTTTCATTTCCTTCAATGGATGTCTCCTCAGGAAACTACTATTTTCAGTTGCGCCTCTATCAATCTACGTTTTATATAATAATGATTATGAACGACATTTCAATAATTATTTTAATTATTTTATTTCTTCGTCTTTAATGAGGCGAAGTGGGTCTAAGCAAGTTTGAACTTCATTAATGTTTTCTTTTTTGAAAATAGTAGCCATTTTATCGACAAATCCTGGTACTTCTTCATTCTTAACAAAGCAAATAATGGTACCACCAAAGCCACCACCATGTACACGAACAGCACCATCTTTAATATTTTCACGAGCCATATGAAGAGCTAATTCAAAATTATTAGTCTTTTCACCTTCAAGCAAAACGTTCTTTAAATAATTTTCACTTGAAAGACCAGACTCATTAACTTCTTTAAAGAATCCTTTAATATTATTATTCTTGATATCGCTAAAAGCCTGCAGAACTCGATTATCTTCCATAAAGAAATGGAACGCACGTGACCAAGCACGTGGATTTTTGCTCTTTTCAACTTTATATTTTTCCAAGAATTCTTTTTCGTTTACTTCACGTAAATATTTCTTATTAAAAAGTGAAGCAATAAACTTCATGTCCTTTGGAATTGAAGTATAAGCATCAGGCGTTCCGCTATGATCAGTCATCGAATTAATAAGAATAATTTTATATCCATCAAAGTTTGGAGCGATTAATGTGACTACTGGATTTTCTTGATCTTTAAAATCAACAAGAGAAAATCCTTTAGAACAGCAGCCAATTTGATCTAATAGACCACTCGATTTTCCAAAATATACGTTTTCAGCATAACGAGCGATTTTAGCAATTGTTACAGTATCCATCTTATCGTTATTGAAATAATAAGATAAAATCTTGCAAATTAAAACACAATATGCGGCACTGGATGAAACACCCGCTCCTTTATAAATATTGCTGTCCATCGTTGCAAAAATAGGCCCAATTTTATAACCTAATTCTAGGAAACGGAACAAAATACCACGAACCAAGGCAATCGATTTGCCTTGTTCGGATTCTCTTTTAACTAAATCATTAATCTTAATATCAATTTCATGATATCCTTCGCTCTTAAGGACAAAACGATTATCCTTGCCTAAGCTTACTGCGGCAAACATATTAAGATTATCAACACTAGAAACCATGCAAATTCCACTATTGTGATCAACGTGGTTACCAATAATTTCAAGACGGCCAGTTGATTTAAAATGAAGACGTGGCATGTCGTTGAATGTTTCTTTAAATAATGAATCGATGTGATTAATGCGTGCGATTTCTTCTGGTTTTAACATAATTATTTCCTCTCAAAGCCAGTGGCTTTCATAAACTTGTCTAAATGCTCAACTTGATTTTCTTTAAAAACAGCTGTATTTTTCAAAATTTCTCTACCGATCATCGATATATGATCATAAACTTGTTGATGAATATCCTTACGAATATCGACTTTTTCCTTTAATGCAGCCATCATTTCCTTATGTGGAATAAGATTTGGATGTTCAGTTAAATACTCGTTAAGATCTAAATTTTCTGCAAGATACTTCGAAATTAAATCAATTTCGCTTTCTAATCTTCCTGGTAAAATAAATAAACCCTGAGCTTCAATTAAACCTATACCCTCTTTCTTTATATTAAAGTATTCTGGGTGAACATGGAAAATACCTTCAGGATAATCACTAGAAGTGCAATTGCAACGCAAGATAAGGAATAATTTATAAACGCCATTGTCTTTACGAAGAATAGGTGTAATTGTATTGTGACGAACATCATCATCCATCGCTTTAATACCTAATTCAATATCATCAAAACCTTTCCAAGAGGTAAGAATTTCATGATAAATTTCTTTTAATTCATTCACATCTTTTGTTTCAATTTCAATACATGAGTTAAACCAATCAAGATAAAAAACCTTACTATTCTTAACTTTTTGGGAAAAATATTCAAATTTTGGTCCGGCTAACATGACTGGTAAAATATGCGTTCCACCTTGATAGTGTTCATGAGATAAAATTGATCCACCAACAATTGGTAAATCGGCATTTGAACCGAGAAAGAAATGTGGATACTGATCAACAAAAGAAACTAAGTTATCCAAAGTACCTTCATTAATTACCATTGGTGAATGAACTTTGTTTAATAAGATAATATGATTTTCATAGTATACATAAGGTGATAATTGAAGATACCATTCATTTCCGTTTAAAGTTACAGAAACTAAGCGGATTGAAGAGCGTGGAGCTTTATTAAATTTGCCATAGTAGCCTTCGTTTTCATAACAAAGCACACACTTAGGGCAATCATCACTCGTTGACTTTATCAATAAAGCTTTAGCAATATCCGCATTTGATTTCTCAGGTTTTGATAAATTAATTGTATATTCGACTAAATTTTTATCAAATATTGTATTCCATTTAATATTTTTATTAATATTAAATAAATTAATATAATTGGAATTGACCCCTAATTTTTTTAAATAAAGAATCGCATCAAAATCAGATTTTACATAAAGATCATTAAATTCTTTATCAACCATAGATGGCATAGGTTCAAGCAAACCAAACACTTTATCAATTAAAGCTTCAATTTGAAAGTCATCGGTTTCAATTTTATTATCAATGATATAATTTCGAAGAATTATGTAAGCGTCGTGTGGTGAGACGGCTGCAATCGAGAGCGTATCAGCTACAAAAGGCTCATTATCGTACGTTTTTAAAAGATGAAAAATTTCGTTGCGAACATAGTTAGCGTCTAGTTTATTTAAATTTAAATTTAATAAACCATAATTAATTAAGGTATCAATTACAGTCATAATTATTTACCAATAACTTCAAATGAATAGTCGATGAAGTTAGTCCTTGTTGTATTAGCTTTAATAAACATTTTATCGAAATTAAATGGTTCAATTTGTGGTTCAATCGCAATTGCATCATATTGTTTATCATATCCACGTCCTAAGATATGATCCCCAACTTTAGCATAGTTATTGCTATAGCAAACAACGCCATCATAATCGGTAGAAATATTAATAATAAACTTATCACCTTTTAAACAAACAGCTTGTTCCCCACTATTTAAGCGCCATGGATGATCATAACCACAAGCATGATGAGGATAAGTTTTACGAATATCGTTTCCAATTAATTTAGGAGTTCTAAAATCAAAAACACTATCAACTGGAATATATTTCTTTAAAAGAAGCTGTTCATCCAATAAGCCAAATGAATCAGCTTTAATTTGAAGCGTTTCTTGTAATACCTTTTGATCAGGTGAGGCATTAAAATAACTGTGATTAGTTAAAGAATAGAAAGAATCATGTTTCGGGGTGATGCTTTGCGTGCAAATCATATGTAAACTTCTCTTGAAAATCTTATAAGAAATAACAATTTGTGCATCAAAGAGACCATCATTTACAGTATCGACATAATCACGGGTAAATGTAATAGTTTTAGAATCAAATTTTTCATCAATTTTTTCTATATTAAATTCAAGAAAACTGATTCCCTCTTCACCGCTATGAAGAACATTATTATTTTCGTTTGGTTTATTTTTTAATTGGATATTGCCAAATTTTGAAACAATTTTTCCATCTTTAATACGTCCGCAAATTGGTCCAACAGTTTTGCCATAATATGAGGTGGAAGTAATAAATTTTGCCTTATGCATTGGTGAAAATGTAACGTAATTGTCATCAATCTTAATAGAATAAATAGCGGCACCGAAATTGCAAAACATAACTTCCATGCCACAATTGTTCTTCACTTTTACATACTTTGCATGTGTTAAACTATCCATAAACTAATCCTCCTTAATATATTTGTTTATAATAGATATCAATTCTTTTTCACTAAATAAAATCGGAACTGGATAAAGTGGAGTTGATTCATGATAGGCTTTAGATGCAATCACACTAACATCTTCATTCTTAATTTCTTTTATTCTCTTTGGCAGGCCAAACTTAGTATTTAAACCTTCAATATAAGAAATAAATAATTCTGCATTAGCTTTTGGTTCATCGCTAATACCTGCTAATCCTATATATTTGGCAACTTTGTCCAATTTAACGTAGATTCGCTTGAAATCTTGTCGAAGGAAAATAGGTAACAAAATAGCACATAAATAACCATGTGGTAAATTATAAAGAGCGCCACAGGCATGGGCAATAGCATGAACATATCCAACATAGGCTCGAGTGAAAGACATACCTGCATAAAAAGATGCATTTAATAAATTAGATTTCGCAACTAAGTTTGTTGGATTATCATAGGCAACTTCCAAGTTTTCATAAATTAATTTAATGGCTTTAAAAGACAATTCACGAGTTTCTTTCGTCGAAGAATTGCCAATATATGATTCAAGAGCATGTGTTAAGGCATCAAGTGCTGTTGTCGAAAGTACACTATTTGGGAGTTTTGCAATTAATTTTGGCTCGAAAACTGCATATTTGGGAATAAGGTGTAAATCATTAATTGAAAATTTTTCATGAGTAACTTCATTGCGGACAACGGCCGCAATAGTTGCTTCACTGCCTGTTCCACAAGTTGTTGGAATTGCAATCATAAGAGGAATATTATGATGCACTTTAAAAAGACCTTTAAAGGCGTTTAAATCTTTCTTAGGATTCACAATTAAAGCTCCGATGGCCTTAGAAGCATCCATTACACTGCCGCCACCAACCGCAATTAAAGAATCACATTTATTATCTAAATAAATTTGTTTACCTTCATAAACCTCTTTAAATGTTGGATTAGGTTCAACATCTAAAAACTCACTAAAATCAATATTAGCCGCTTTTAGTGTCTCTTCTAATTCCACAAGTAAACCAAACTTTTTAATGTTTGAATCACTCACAATTAAACAATGATGTTTATGTTCATTATTTAAAATATTAGAACATTCAGCAACCGCTTGAAAAGCGATAGGCTTACGAAAACGAAGAAATTTCGCGGCAATTCTCATGATAAATTGGAAACTTCGGACATTAAATCTTTTAAATGCATTCATAATTTTACTCCACCGATTTAAGGGATTCGACCATAGGAACACGACGAATAGAGAATGACAATAAGATATTTACAACTAAAGCCGTTCCGACACTAATAATAGCTGATAAGCCATACGTTAAATTTGAAATATAGTAAATAAATGAGACTAAGTTATTTTGGTTAACACTTAGCACCAAGTACTCCATTGGGAAGCCAAGCAAAAGTCCAAATATCGTACCAACACACGTGAGAATTATAACCTCGTAAATTAAGCTTTTCGCAATCTCAATTGTTGAGAAGCCCAAAACTTTTAATGTTGCTATTTCACGCATACGTTCTTTAAAGTTAAGGAGAGCTAAATTTATTAAACAAACCACTGCTAGCAAAAGTGCAAAGATTTTAACCGTATTGGTCATTTCTTTAACACTACTAACATACCCTTCAATTGTATCACGCATTTGTTTTTTTGTAATGACAAGTGATAACCCAGATATATTACTAGTAATATATTCGCCCATTTTTTCAACGCTTTCAACACTTACACTATCACCAACATCAATAAAGCACGCAGTTGGCTTATTATATAATTCAGTAAAATCACTATCCTCACTATGAACAAAAATAGCCGACATCGAAAATCTTTCATAGATTATACTAATTGTTTTATGCAATACTTTACCATTTAAAGATATATTTAAAGTATCACCTTCACTTACTTTTAAGTCTTCGGCTTTACTCTTTGGTAACATAATCGTATTTGCTGGGAAAGTACAATCAAAAACTTTATCATCATAGGTCTTTTGATTTACTGAATATATTGAGGCATTATATTGGCCACTTTCACCAAATTGAATGGTACTAATTCCAACACCAACTGGATAAATTTCTTTAATCGTTCCAATTTTAGCTAATTCAGTATCATTTTTAATAGTATCAGCAATAGTCGAACTCGCAGCCGAATAAGTAATTGAAATATCTGAATCATAATACATCTTTAAATCGTGGGAAATTCCATAATTAATGGTATCTTCAATACCAAAACCACACACCAATAAGGAGGTACAACCCATAATGCCAATTACGACCATTAATGATTTTGTAAAATAAACACGGATGTTTCTTAAAGCAATCTTCAATGACATAAAAGACATAATTTTTGGAGAATTTCTTCGTGGCTTCATCTTCATTCTTGGAGATTGTGGAAGCATTGATTGAGCTGGCGTAATATGTAATTCTTTTCCTAAAATAATTATCGTAATAAGTGAAACCATTACAATAATTGAAACCACCATAATTAAGGCAGCAAAGACTGGGAAATAGTAGGTAGTTGAAGTAATCGAATAAAGAATTTGATACTTAATATCCATAATGTAAGGAATAATGCATGGCCCTAGCACACAACCTAAAATACATCCGATTAAAGATAAAGTTACGCCGGTAAAAAGATAATGAGTCATAATTTCATGATTAGTTAAGCCTAAAGCTTTTAAAGTGCCAATAACGTTATGATCTTTTAGAATTAATTGAGTAATAGTGGTAATTGAAATAAGCACAGCCACCAACAAGAAGACTAACGGAAAAACAAAAGAAAGAGCCGCAGCCTGATCGATATCGTTTTGAATTGAAACGTTGGATGGTAAATTTTCTAAATCAGTAAGATAAAGCATATTACCAGTCGAGGTTGTAGAAGCGGCTTTACCTTTAAAATAAGTACGAATTTTATCACAAGCAGCAGGTAAATCAACTTTCGCTGTTTTTGAAAACTTCACAAGAATCTGATTATACATATCTCGATTAGGAGCATAGTTGTATATAGTTTCAATATTTTCTTTAGTAATATTTGGATAATCATTGTGAATTGCATTATAGAAATCATCTAATAAACCTACCAAGAAAGTTTTTTTGGATAATACTGAGATAGGCGAACTATTTTTACCACTAGCAATATTTTCAGGATGGTCCATAAAATTAGTTACTTTAGCATTAAAGTTGATTGTCGTAAATTCAGTTTCTGTAAAGAATTTATGGACTGAAGCTTTCATATTTTTAACTTGTTCTTCACTAAATAAAACATGGTTTGGATTAAAATCAGCCATAACTTGGTCGATATTGGCAAGCATTGTATTTTCCATAGCTGTTTTCGAACTAGAAATATCGATTGAAATTGGAATCTCTGTTCCAATTTTAATCGTTTTGGCTCCCGCTGTTTTATTGTATAAAGCAACAGTTGTACGATCGACTAAAAAGAATTCACCATTATTAGAATTTAAGATGTCACTCTTTATATAAGCCCCACTTTTATTTGGATCATCAATATAAATATTACTGGCACGATCGATATGCGGAAAATAGTCCGTTATCGCTAAATTTGAATTAGCTGATTGAACTTTACTTGGCATTATCAAACGTTTTTCACTAGTAATGTCATATTCATATGGAAAGAGATTTTTGATATTTTCTTCATCTTTATCCTTTTCATTAATCAAATCATAGGTCAAGAAAATATCAGCAACATTTCCATTATCATACATGTCATTTACACGAGCTTTTAAAGAAGAGTAGTTCGCTTGAAGGCCAACAAAAAGAGTAACCGCGATACCGATAATAAAAACAATTGAGATGAATTGTTTTACCGAGGATTTTAAATCGCGAAATGTCTTCTTAAATAACATCTTTAAAACATCTTTATCCATTTTTTACCACTCTATTTCATCAACTTCTTTTGGAGAAGCAACCATTTCATCACTTATAATTTTGCCATCCGCCAAACGAATTAAATGATTAGCGATATTAGCGATATTCGAATTGTGTGTTACAACAACTACCGTAAATTTTTCTTCTTTAGCTAACTTTTTAAGTAAAGTTAAGATATTTTTACCTGTTGCACTATCAAGAGCTCCAGTTGGTTCATCACAAAGAAGAAGAGAAGGCATCTTTACGATTGCTCGCGCAATGGCAACTCTTTGTTGTTCACCACCAGATAGTTGACCTGGAAAATTATTAACACGATTCCCTAGACCGACGGCATCAAGAGCATCTTTGGCATCCATATGTGGCTGATTTTTACAGGCCGATTCTTGGAGCATAACATTTTCAAGAGCCGTTAATGATGGAATTAAATTATAAAATTGAAAAACAAAACCGATTTGAGAACGACGAAATTTTCCTAAGTCAGCACTTTTTAAAGAAGTAATTTCTTTGCCATTTAATTCATACGTCCCTGATGTAGCTTTATCCATTCCACCCAAAATATTTAAAACAGTAGATTTTCCAGCGCCACTTGCGCCAAGAATAACCACGAATTCACCTTTTTCAATTTTAAAAGAAACCCCATTAAGTGCATTAATGAGTGTATCACCAGAAACATAAGTTTTAACTACATTATTAATCTCAAGAAACGCCATATTTTACTCCTTTAAAACATTGCTGCAAATACTCTAATTAGAGCTCGAAAAGCACGAATAAATATATTAGTCTTTAAAGCTTCAGGAAGAGTATAGGGTATTGAATTACTAAACATATAATCAAAATCATTTTTAATATCATTTATACAATCACATTTATACATAAAAACCGCATTTTCCATGTGAAGATAGAGACTTCTTAAATCTAAGTTAATTGTACCAACGCAAGCATAGGTGTCATCGGTTAAGAAACATTTATCATGAATAAAGGAATCTTTATAACGATAAATTTTTACTCCAGCTCTTAATAAAACTGGTAAATAAGAAAGAGTCAATTGATAAGTAATTGCTTTATCAGGAACTCCTGGAATAACAAGGCGAACATCAACACCGCTATGTGCTGCATTTGTTAAAGCGACAATCATATCATTATCAGGTACGATGTAAGGCGAACAGATATATACTGATTTCTTAGCTTTATAAATTAAGTCTAAATAAACATTTTCGCCAATAGATTCATAATCGTAAGGAATATCTCCAAAAGTTTGGATATAACCACTTGGATTAATTTTGTCAGTTAGGAGTTCTTTATTTTTCTCGTAAGAATAAAGGTCGAAATCTTCCATTTTCTTTGAAATATTAATCCATTGGGAAAGAAATAAAGAAGTCATACCAAAAACAGCTGGACCCTTAAGCATTAAACAGTTATCTTTCCATTCATTGCCAAATTTCTTTACAACATTTACGTATTCATCAGCTAAATTAATCCCACCGGTAAATCCAACCACTCCATCAATAATCATAAATTTTCTATGATCACGGTTGTTCATTTTTAAAGTAATAATTGGGTAATAACGATTGAACACGTAACATTTAATGCCATAACTTTCCAGTTCATGATTAAAGAACCACGGAACTTTTGACATACATCCAAAGTCATCATAAATAAGACGAACATCAACGCCTTCTTTAACTTTAGCCTTTAATATTTCAAGTATAGAATTAAAGAATTCGCCACGCTCAATAATAAAATATTCAATAAAAATAAATTTCTTAGCTTTTCTTAGTTCTTCAAGCATAACCGGCCAAACTTTTTGACCTAATTCAAAATAAGTTGCCTCACTTTGGGCATAACAGGTCGTTTTGCTTGATTTGTATATTGAAGACGAAATTCGATAAGCTGTAACATCTTTTTTTTCTAATTCTTTTAAAGAATTGTCTTCGTAGGAATATTTCGCAATCGAATTTCGATACATCCCCGTTTTTCTTTTTTGGTGTTTCGTTGTACGTTTGTTGGCGAACAAAAACCATAATACAAAGCCACCACCAAGAGGTAATAAAGCAATGCATGAAATCCAAGCTAGTTTATATGGACCAGCACTTTGACCATTAATAATGAAAATAATGCCCAAAATATCAAGCAAATAAAATGCCAAAACTGTCCAAACACCATAAGATGTTGGAACAAGATACAAACAAAATAGCACAATTAATACTAATTGTGAAAAGAGAATTAACCCTAATATAAAGAAACGTGAAGTGATAAATTTAAGGAATTTTCTCATGTCTTTATTTTAGCATTATAGATAAGTAATAACTATGAAAAAAGGCACATAAAATATAATATTTATATCTAGGATATAACTTGTTCAAAATTATAATTTGGTACTATTTAATTTAGAGTTTATTTTTTTTATGAAAGATTCATTAATTTTCATATTTTTACGATCAAAAGTCATTATTCCGTTTACTTCATCTTCTATGTCTGTAAATTGAGTATAAATACAACCACATAAACCATTAGGAATAGCTGGAAAAATTTGTTTTTCAAATAATGACTTATAGCCGAGTGATAATTCATAGTTTGTGTCAAATTTCTTATATCCGTAAGGTTTTTTACCATAGAAACTATCATTCAAATACAATGCATATCCGCCAAATTCCGATAATAAAATCGCACGTGTTTTGTCTGGATGTTTTATGTTGATTTTTTTGAAATAAATATGTTTTGATACAAAATCACCACACTTTTGATCATACCAGCCAGAGTTAGCATCAACTAAGCGAGTGCTATCACTGCTTAATAATTCCTCATATACTTTTCTAGTATCAAATTGACCCCAACCTTCATTAAAAATTGTATACATAATGACAGATGGATGATTATAAACAAAATCAACGGTTAAAAGCATATTTTGCATAAACATTAAACGTCCATCTACATTCTGGCGACCGAATAAACGATATTTGTTATCTTTAATCTTTAATGGAACAATTGCTGGTGCGCTAATAATAAGTTTATTATAATTCTCACCACCATTAACAAAATCTTGAATAACCAGAATACCAACTTTATCACAATAGTAATAGAAACGATCATTTTCAACTTTTATATGTAAGCGAATGGTATTGAATCCTAAATCTTTAATTTTTTGGATATCAAAAAGCATATCTTCATCTTTTTGAGGAGTTAAATTGCCTTTATAATAATAAGCTTGATTCAATACACCATTTAAAAATATCATATTATTATTCAAGAAAACTCTACGGATCCCATTCGAATCTTTATCAATTTTTATCTCACGCATTCCAAAATATGTTTCAACTACATCGTCTTTAAAAGTAATGGTTGCATAATAAAGATAAGGAGATTCAGGCGACCAAAACATCGGATTTTTAATGCTGACTTCAGTTTCAACATTACTTGGAATCGTGGCTTCAAAATCTTTTCCACTGACAATCACATCACCTTTAACATTACATTTAGCGAAAACACCAACAGTTCCTTTTCCAATATGAGGAGTAAATTTAACATATTCAATAAATTCTTTAGGAGTTGATTCTAACCAAACGCTTTTATAAATACCGCTCGAAGTGGTGTACCAAATTCCACCGCGATGGACACGTTGTTTACCAAAAGCGAAATATGATAAATCACTATAATCTGCTACCTTAACAACAATATCAAAACAACCATCACTAATATCATCGGTAATATCAATTTTAAAATCAGTATAACCAGAATTATGAATCGTCTTTAGGGCTCCATTAATATAAACCGAAGCAATTTGATCGACACCATCAAAATGTAAAAAAACACGGCCTTTATTGAAACTATTATCAACAGTAAATACTTTATGATAATAAATGAATTCGCCCTCTTTTAAAACAGCGGAAATATTAGATAGTTCTGATTCAATTGCATATGGAACAACAATTTTTCGAGTATAGAAATATGGAAGACGATTTTCAGAAGAAATTTCACAATCCCAGATTCCGTTTAATGAGACATAACTATTACGTTTAAATTGTGGACGAGGATATTCAGGTAATGGATTCTTGCACTCTTTAAGATTTTGAGGATTTGGATGTAAAATTCCGTTGTTATTGCGATCATTCTTACGATTAATTTTTAAAGCAAAGATAATTGGAATTATAGACAATAAAGCGATAACCGATGCAAAAATAAATAAATAAGGGGTTGGAAGTTTCGTTGTTCCAGAAATAGCATCATCATATGTATTTGTGGACATAGAATCAATAATAGCCTTACCAATAAATGGACCTGTACACATTGGTATAGCTACTTGGAAAATCATACGAATTCCTTGGAAAGAGCCTTCTTCACCGACTGGCGTATAATCACGAATATTTGCATTAATGGCCCCATTTTCGGCCATATAACCAGCCATCATAATAGATCCAACAACAATAAATATCGCTACTTGATTTGCACCAACAAAAAACATTGAAAGCAATCCAACTGCAAAAATAAGACAGGATGGAATAAGAGCACGCAATTTTCCAAACTTATCCATTATAAAGCCAAATAAAACTGAGAATATTGCGCCTAAAATTAAAACACTTCCTAGCGAAATCGAGAACCAAATACCACTAATCTGCAGAGTTTCTTGAACATAAATCATTAAATAAGGCATAAAAACATTGGTTGCAATACAATAAAATAAATAAACGGAAAGGAGAACATAAAGAATTTTATTTTTCTTTATATTTTCAATTTTGAAACCATAAAATAAGTTATTAAAGAACGAACTATGTTCTTCATCAACAACTTTTTCTTCTTTCGGAAGAAGAAAAATCGCAGCGATTCCTGCACTAAATGTAATACCGCCAATAATATAAAAGAAAATATCCCAGTGAGCTGGAGTAGTAGATGTCGAAACTGTAAGATTATTTAAAATGCCAAAAACGAGGAGCATAGCAATAAGAGGGAAGATAGATAATACACCTTCAACCCTACCACGATTTTTGCTATTCGTTGTTTTTGTAACGTAAGCATTAAAACATGCATCGTTGGCTGAACTACCAAAGAAAGTCATAATACAATCAAGACTAATAACAAGCAAAGAAGCAATCTTAGCAGCTTCTAAAGCCGAAACAGCAAATTGAGTTTCTAAAGTATCAACTTTAATAAAGCCAAAAGCTAAAGTCGAAATGCCCCATAAAATATATCCAACAACGATAAAGATTTTCTTTTTACCAACTTTATCACTGAATGATCCAACTAATAGCGTTGTAATAACCGCAACAATCGCACTTGCTGCTTCAGTAATTGCGATATATAAAGAATAATCATTCCCAACACCGAAAGAAAAAATAAAGGTGTTTAGGTACATATTTTCAATAACCCAAGCAATTTGTCCAATTAAACCAATAACAATGTAAGATAACCACATGCGTGGCTTTATTCGACTTTCTCTGTCCTTTGATTTATCGTATAGTGCAGCGTTGTCTTTTTTCATAATCACAACCTCCTAATATATAAATTAAATATTAAAAATATTAATAATATCGGTAAGAGAGTCAATAATAATCGATTTAGTTTTTTCTTCTAATAATTTACGCGAATTATGCCCATGGCAATATGATACGGCTTTAAATCCTAATTCTTTAGCTACTTCATAATCATGGATTGTATCCCCAATCATTATCGTTTCATCTTTATTAATAGGATGTTTCAAGAAGTATTCCTTGCCAGAATCAACTTTTGATCCAGCAAATTTATTGTCAAAAGCAATGATGTCATCGAATTCTTCTAAAATTCCATAGCTACTTAATTGAGCTGTAATTAATGGACGATATGAAGCAGTTAAAATAACAACATGGATACCCTTTTTATGAAGATAATCTAAAAGTTCTTTAACATGAGGCGAAAGCTTACACTCTTCATTATGTGAACTATAGTAAGCAATAAAATAATCAGAAACAAGAGAATAATTTATTTTAGTAAAATCAAACCCTATTTTTTCATAGTACGGGCGGACAGGAAAAGAGAAAGTATCCAGGTAGTACTCTTTAGTAATTATATTATTAGGGTTAATGAATTTCTCCACGCAAGCATTCAAAGCTTCAAAAGACACATCGACATCATCAAGGATGGTGCCGTTAAAATCAAAAACGATGTTTTTAATCATGTAAATTAAGCTTTACGAATTTTGCCTTTTTTAGAATGTAACACAAAACCGCGATCATTTTTTTCACCAAGCTCTTTAGCATAATCTTGAGCTTCTTTTTGAGTGCGGAAGAGTTTAATAGCTTTAGCACCATTTGCAAGTTTTACTTCCCAAGCTGTCTTATCAGCATTTTGAGTAACGTGATAGCAGTTGATAACTTTTTTCTCTTTTGCAGGTGCTTCTTCTTTGGTTGCAGGTTTTGCAGTTACTTTTTTCTTTTCCATTTTGTTCTCTATTCTCCTTTTCTGTTAAGTTCTTCCTTAACAATATTTCTAAAAGTAGTTTCGTCTACTTTTTTAGAACCAACTTTCTTACTTCTATTATATAACCATTTAAAGAAAATTATAATCTCGTGAATTATAAGAGGAATCATCGATACTAACACAAGATCGATCCATTGACGCCAATCGAGGTGTGTGCAATTGAAAATTTCATTAAAGGCATCAACTTCTGTTAATAAAACAGGGAAAATAAACGCAAAGATAAATGAAACGAGGAATAAATAATTACGTCCTTTAAATACTCTAAAGGCACTCTTCTTAATATTAGACATATTGAGCATATGGAATAATTCCGATAATCCAAGAACAACAAAGGCACATGTTTCAGATTCACGTAACAAAACTGGATCACTATTAAGAATGCTAATAATGGCATTTAAATCAAAACCAACACGTTGGACAGGATAGAATAAGAAAGCTAATAAGGTAATTAAACCAATAATTGTTCCATAGAAGAATAAGGTAAAATAACCACCATTTGCAAATAATCCTTCCTTTGGATCACGTGGTTTTTGCTTCATAATATCTGGATCTTTACGATCACTGCCTAAAGCAATAGCTGGAAGTGAATCAGTAATTAAGTTAACAAATAAAATATGAATAGCTGCTAAAGGTGAAGGTAATCCTAAACAAACAGCCACGACCATGCAAATAACTTCACCAATATTACTTGATAATAAGAATAAAATAGTCTTTTTAATGTTCTCATAAATACCACGGCCCTCTTCCACTGCTTTTTCAATGGAAGCAAAGTTATCATCGCTAAGAACCATATCAGCGGCACCTTTCGCCACATCGGTTCCTGTAATACCCATCGCAATACCGATATCAGCACTCTTTAAAGAAGGAGCATCATTAACACCATCACCGGTCATCGCTACAATATTGCCATTAGCTTTAAAGGCTTTAACAATTGAAACTTTATTTTCTGGAGAAACACGAGCATAAACACGAGTTGTTTTAACTTTCTCTCTTAATTCGTCAAACGATAAACTATTAATTTCATCGCCTGACATACATTGGTTTAAAGATTCAACAATACCTAATTCTTTAGCAATAGCAAAAGCTGTATCTTTATGGTCGCCTGTAATCATTACAGTCTTAATTGAAGCATTCTTAAAGGCTTTAATAGCAGGTTTAGCTTCTTCACGAGGAGGATCAACCATGCCTACAAGACCATAAAATACTAAATCTTCTTCCTTTAACACTTTGTTACTAGAAAATGCCAAAGCTAAGACACGAAGGGCTTTAGCTGACATTTCAGCTGCAGCACGATTTATATCTTCGACATCCTTATTTGTAATAGGGACAATCTTGCCTTTTTTATAAATAGAGGTTGTATGTTTTAAAATTTGATCCATCGCACCCTTAGTGTAGTTGAGAAATTCTTTATCACTAATAGAGTGTTGAGTTGACATCATTTTACGAACACTATCAAATGGTAATTCATTTAAACGAGGCGTTTTATGTTCAAGCACTGACTTTTTATTACCATATAAATTTGCAAATTCAACTAATGCAATTTCAGTAGGATCGCCATACGATTTATCATGTTCAATTGAAGCATTTGAACATAAGCAAAGACCATTTGCTAAATATTCAAGAACATCTTTATTTTCATTAAAAAAGGTTTTACTTACTTTTCTACCATCAGCATAGGCTTCAACAACAGTCATTTTATTTTGGGTTAAAGTGCCAGTTTTATCAGAACAGACAACAGTAACAGCTCCTAATGTTTCAACACTAGGAAGTTTACGAACAATAGTATTTGCCTTAACCATTCGTTGAACGCCCAAAGATAAAACAATGGTAACAACAGCAGGTAACCCTTCAGGAACGGCAGCAACAGCTAAAGAAATAGCTGTAATAAACATTGTAATAACACTAGTTAACATATTCTTCGATTGTAAATAAGCTTGAAGAATAGCAATAATAAAGAATAAGATAACTAAACCAATAGTTATAAATCCTAATAATTTTGATAAACTAGCCAATTTCTTTTGAAGTGGTGTGCTTTCATCTTCGTTTGAAGTAAGCATGGTAGCAATACGTCCAATTTCTGTATTCATACCAGTTGATATGGCAACGGCTTCACCATGTCCATAAGCAATAGGCGTAGACATATAAGCTAGATTAACACGATCACCAATGCCAACTTCTTCAGACAAAACAACTTTGGCATCCTTTTCAACAGGAACAGATTCGCCTGTTAAAGATGATTCATCAGCTTTTAAATTAACACTAGTAATTAAACGGCAATCGGCAGGGATTTGGTTACCTTCTTCAAGAATTAAAACATCACCTGGAACTACTTCTTCGGCGGGAATGGTTTTAATATCGCCATTTCTTCTTACAATAGCAGTAGGTGCGGCTAATTTCTTTAAAGCATCTAATGATTTTTCAGCTTTAATTTCTTGAATCGTTCCTATTGTTGCGTTCATAATAACAACAATTAAAATAACGATAGGATCAGCATAATCAATTGTAGCTACGCTCCAAACGTTTGTTGCTGGATTGTAAAATGAAACTACAAAAGAGATGATGGCGGCAGCAAAAAGAATATAAATCATAGGATCATTCATTTCACCTAAAAAGATGCGAATCCAAGATTTTTTCTTTTTCTCTGTCAGTTTATTGAGACCGTATTTTTGACGTCTCTTTAATACTTCTTCTTCGCTTAGACCATTATTAAAATTGGTCTCTAGCTCAGTCAACACTTCTTGACAGCTTTTGTTCTCGTACATAACAAAACTCCTTAATTATTTTTGGTCTTGCTTATACATAAATGTATATAATTGCCCTGGTTGTTAACCGTGTTGTAGAGCAAAAATAGAGAGCTACTCCCCAAATCCTTATTATTATACTAGAATTTAAAACATTTAACTTATTTTTTTAATAAATAATATTATTTATTAAGTATCTTTGTATATGAAAGAGACAATGATGTGTCAATTTTGCTGCAGATTGTCATTTTTTGAGATTTTAGGTGATTAAAAGCTAAATTTGTTAAAACCATTTTTCCATCATTAATAAAGATTTCAATAGTGCTAACATCTAAATAAATATCCAAGCGAAGTATATTGGATGTAAATTTAGGCAATTGAATCATTTTACGATTACAACTATTTGGATCTTTCAAATCATTGGAAATAAACTTGTAATAAGTTTTGCTTCTATCTATTATTAAAGAATTAGAATTAACGTCAACGAAGATTTCAAAATACATTTCATCAGTTTTAAATAACTTAATTAAGTATTGTTGTGAAGCAATCATTTTTAACGGAACAGTGATCAAGCAAGAGGAATCTGTTACAACATCAATGTCACAATCAAACTTTGTGATTGAATAATCTGTCACAATGCTCTTCTTCATGAATTTTGTTAAGGTTTGGTAGGGTTTTTGTCTAATTTCGTCATTTTCATCGATCATCAATTCGCGTGGAAGCGAAAAACATCCACCCCATCCAAGATTTAAAGTACTATAAATATTCGCATGATTTTGTGAATTAACACTACCAATCATGAATATTTTTTCATTTTTATCTGCAATTGAAGGTGAACAAAAATCGAATCCATAATCCAAAATATGAATATCATTATTTGACAACTCTATATCATGTGGTTTAAAGCTTACAATAGTATAAAACGTCGCAAATCCCCCATTATTTTCAAAGAATTTGCTATCAACTCCACATGCGTTAAAGATTAAAAGCAACCGACCATCTTTTAATAAAAGAGCATTAATGTGTTCGAAATAATTTCCCATTGTTTTTTTGCCGAATATTCTCTTAAAAACCTTCCAATCCTTAAGATTTTTGCTAAAATACACCACAATTAAAGGGCTATTATGATGTGAAGTGCCAACCAATAGAAGATAACCACCATTATAAAGAATAATAGATGGGTTCTTAAATTCGGACTGATCTGCTTTTAAATAAAAGCCTTCACTTCTGCAAACAGGATTAAATCCCACTTTGCCAAATATGCTTAAACTATCATCGCTAACTGCATAGCATTGTCCTTGAATAGGTTTTTTAGCATCGCCGCTAAAACCCGTATAAAACAAGAAAATACGATTGTCTTCATAAAAGCAATCACCGGCTAAGCATCCAGCAAAGTCATAATCTCTATCTGGAGCTAGAATTATTTCATTACTATTAAATGTAATTAAGTCCATGCTTGTCACATGATTTATATAGCTATGATCAAAAGACAAGGAATATGGATTAGATTCAAAAAATAAATGAAATTTATTATTAACAATGCATAAGCCAAAAGGATTATTAATCATTCCAAAAGATGAAGAAAAATGATAATTAGGCTTAAAAAGCTTACTAAGATTTTTCTTATTTTCACTAATAAAAGAATTGGCGGCATCAATCGTGTATTTAGTATTTTCCATGTACTTATTTTAGTACATTTTTATATTTATTTAAATAAGTGTTTATTATACAATTTACTTATATGGAAAATAATTATTTGTTACAAGTAAAAAACGTTAGTAAGACGTTTAAAATTTCAAAAAAACAACAAAAATTAAATTTTCAAAATGAAAATTTTATTATTGCAGTTAATAACGTTAGTTTTAATTTAATTCGCGGTGAGATTTATGGTCTTTTAGGACCAAATGGAGCCGGTAAAACCACTACTTTACGTATGATTGCTACTCTAATCCATCCAGATAAAGGAGATATTGTTTTAGATGATATTTCTTATAAAGATGATATTGCAAAAATTCGTAATAGAATTGGTTTTTTAACTAGTGAGTTAAAACTCGAAGATTATTTTACTCCAAATTATCTTTTTGATTTTTTTGCAGAACTTCATCATATAGATAAAGTCGAAGCTGCAAAACGTAAAGAAAGTCTTTTTAGAAAATTTGGTATTGATAAATTTCAAGAAGTGAAGGTTGCCAATCTTTCAACTGGCATGAAGCAAAAATTATCAATTGTTATTTCTATTTTACATGATCCAGAATTAATTATTTTTGATGAACCAACGAATGGTCTTGATGTTATTACCGCGAAAGTTGTAACAGATTATCTTTTGGAACTAAAATCGATGGGCAAAACTATTATTATTTCAACCCACATCTTTGAGTTAGCCGAAAAGCTTTCTGATCGCATTGGTATTATTATTAAAGGCAAACTTGTTGAAGAAGGCACAATTAAAGAATTAACTAAAGACAAATCCTTAGAAGATCATTTCTTTGATTTGTATTCCAAGGAGGTTGGTGATAATGAGTAATTTTTGGACCATTGTAAAGAAAGAATTTCGCCGTTTCTTTACTGACTATCGCCTAGTTGCTTCCCTTGTGCTTCCTGGTATATTAATCTATGTTTTTTATTCGATTATGGGATCAATCATGCCATCGATTACAAATAATAAAATTAATGATGGTAATGAATTTAAAGTTGCATATGTCAACCGTTCCTCAACATTTTCTACTATTTTAGATACAGCACTTTCTCAAAAATATAATGTTACTAATTACGACATTGAATATAGTAATTTAGAAGATGCTAAGGGCAAAGTTAAAAACAAAACATATGATATTCTCTTTAATTTTGAAGAAAATTTTGATGCTAAAGTTGAAGCTATTAAAAATAATACTTCAACAACACAACCTACAGTTATAACTTATTATTTAAGTACGAGTGATACTTCGGCTTTTGTTTATACGCTGTCTGATAAAATACTTGTTAATTTTAATGTAAAAACGTATCAATCCACAACAACTGATGTCGCCGATCAAAACGGAACGGTTTTAAAGATTATTTCGTCAGTTTTACCAATGATTGTTATTTCTTTGTTGTTCTCAACTTGCTTATCAATATGTCCAGAATCTATTGCTGGTGAAAAAGAAAGAGGAACTATCGCTACTTTACTTATTACACCTATAAAAAGATCTGAATTAGCTGGGGGAAAAATATTTGCACTTAGCGTAATTTCTTCGATTGGAGCGCTGTTTTCCTTCGTAGGTGTTGTTTTATCGTTACCAAAAATAATGAATGTTTCAACTACTAGCGTATTCTTTTTATCTCCACTTCAATATCTCTTTATGTTTTTAATCCTTTTTGTAACTGTTATCATGATTGTTTCCTTTATGTGTGTGCTTTCAACCTATGCTCGAACAATTAAAGAAGCCAACTCAATTATTGGAACTACAATGCCAATTGTATTGATATTTAGTTTAATTTCTTCATTTGTGCCAAATAATTCAATTTGGATTTCCTTTATTCCAATTTACAATGTTTCCACTGCACTAACTCAATTAATAAATAGTCAATATGATGCATTATTTATCTCTTTAACTATTGCCTCAACAGCTCTATATTCGGTTTTATTTATCTTTATTGTTATTAAAATGTTTAACAATGAAAAAATAATGTTTAACAAATAAATAATAAAATTTTAAATAATGATTTATAATATTTATACATGTATAAAGTAATAATTGTTGATGATGAATATCCAGTTCGCGAAAGACTATTAGATCTTTTAGACAAACTAAAAGATTCTTTTGAAGTAGTCGGTTCTTTTGAAAATGGATATGACGCGCTAGTTAGTGGCATAACGCTTTCTCCTGATTTAATTATTACCGACATTAAAATGCCATATATTGATGGTATTGAACTTATTAAAAGAGCTAAATTGGAGCTACCACTTGTCGAAAGTATTATTATTAGTGGTTTTGATTCGTTTGATTATGCTAAACAAGCAATATCTCTAGGAGTAGTAGGATATATTTCAAAACCAATCACTTTTGATGAATTAAAAACTACTCTATATAAAGCTAAAGATGAACTTGACAACAAGTACAGCGTTGATAAAAACATTCAAGATTTGCAAAAACAAGCTGATTCTGCTTTGCTTTTAATTCAAGAAAACGATTTATGTCGCTTAATTACAATGAAAGATTTATCCGATAATATGATTAATAAATTAGAAGAAGATCATATTAAATTAGACTTTTCGTTTTTAACTTTAGGAATTTTTGATTTAGATGATGATGCTGATTCTTTATCGAATGATCAAGTTGAACTTGTTATTTTTTGTTTAAGAAAATATATATCTGAAACTTTTTCAGGTATATCCAAATACTCATTTTATTTCTTTACTCGTGGCAACGAATCTGGAATTTTTATTCTTTCAGACAGTAGCGTTACGAAAAAAGAATTACAGCAAATCCTCAGTGAAATTACTGCAAAAATTGAAAAAACCTGCAAAACCTCAATATCTATTGGTATAAGTGAATTTGTTAATGCCCAAATAAATGGTATTAAATCAGTTAGTTTCCGTAAACTATATCGTCATGCTAAAAGAGCTTTGGAATACCGTACAATTGTTGGCGGCAATATCGTTTTGTTCTTTAGTGATGTCAATATTAATAAATCTTTTACAGGTAAAATTGATGATAACGAATATAAGAATGTTAGTTATGAAATTTTATATGGAAAAATTGATGCAGCAAAAGATAAAATAAAATCTATCTTAAATACCGTTACTCCTGAATCCTTTAAAGATACGTATTATTTTATTTTAAATAACCTACTGGATGCTATTTTAAAATCGTGTGTTTCTTTACAAACTCTTTACGAAACATATATGCCACACATTGATATTGTTCAAAAACTATTTACAACAAAAACATTTGATGCTACCGAAGATTTATTGGATCAATTAGTTGATAATATTGCAAAGATAAATGGATCTTCTCGTCAAAATAGAGTTGATTCTTCATTTAATCAAATAAAGAACTATATCGAAACGAATTACAAAAATTCTTTGCTATCGCTTGAAGATGTTGCGAATGAATTAGGCTATAGTATTTCCTATATTAGTGCAATATTAAAAAAGAACAATACTTCTTTTACAAAATATCTTACTGATGTTAGAATGCAGCAGGCTACTATTCTTTTGGCAAAAGAAGAGAATAAATTAATTAATATTTCAAACGAAATTGGATATGAAGATCCTTATTATTTTTCACATTGTTTTAAGAAGTATTTTGGAGTCTCCCCACAAGAGTATCGTAAAAAATGAGTAAACATCAACATTTTTCAATTAGGGCTCAATTACTAAGCGCTTCCATACTATTTTTTAGTTTGTTTGTCTTTACTTTAGCTTATACTTCATATGTTTTGTATAGCAACAATGTTAATGAAGTCACTAACAACCAAATTATTTATTCTTCAAAACAGACTTTTAAAAACTATGAATCTTATTTCGATAATGTTATTCAAGTATCTGATGCAATACAAGTTCACATGGCGAACGCTGATCCTGTAACAAATAAAGCCGCAGAAACCCAATATTTTGATAATATTATGGCTTTTAAAAGTGAAATTTTAAGCATAGCTTTATTTGATACAAAAGGATATTGTGTAGTTAATAATACTAATTCAACATTCTCTGAGTCTTATAAGGATGTAAATTGGTATAAAGCGGCATACGAAAACCAAATAATTGATAATTTCTCGATTATTGATACTTATGGTGATAAATATTCATTTACTCTTTCCAAATATATTTCATATAACAATGGTAAAAATTATGGAATATTAAAATTAGATTATGATTTTACGAAAATCATTAATCTTATTCCACAAAACGATTTAGGAACTGATGGCCATATTTCGATTTACGACGAAAATTACAACGTTGTTTATTCTTCAAATCGTGATTACGTCGATCTTGAAATAAATGATATTAAAAACATCGCCTTAGGAAATAAGATCGTCACAATCAATCACATTCCATTTTCTGTTGTCGTTTCGACAATATCTAAAACAACATGGAAAGTTGCAATTTTTAACAATATTCAAAGTGTTTATGATGTTATTAATCGTTTTATCTCTATTGTTGTCATTAGTGGTATTGCCTTCTTAGTTTTATTTGCTGTCATTATGTTCTTTGTTTCATCAAGCATTTCTTCGCCAATTACTCAACTTACTAAAGAAATGAAGCAAATTGAAAACTTAAATTACGAAAATTCTCTTTCCACAAATTTAAGAGGTTCAAAAGAATCGGTTGAATTAACTAAATCATTTCAACAAATGATGATCCGTATTAAAGAATTGGCTAATAAAATCATTTTAGAACAGCAAGCTCAAAGAAAATCAGAACTAAAAGCTCTTCAAAATCAAATTAACCCTCATTTCCTTTATAATACCCTCGATTCAATTGTTTACTTAATTGATAATAATGAAAATGAAAAAGCTGAAAAAATGATTATTGCTCTTTCAAAATTCTTCCGAATTTCTATTTCTCAAGGTAAAACCATCATTCCAATTAGTAAGGAAATAGAGCATGTTTATAATTACCTTTTGATTCAAAAAATGAGGTTTGGTAGTACTTTTGATTTTACGATTGATGTTCAAGAAAATATCAATAATTACAATGTTCCTAAGCTAATTCTTCAACCAATTGTCGAAAATGCAATTGCCCATGGTCTTCAAGGATTGGAAACAAAGGGTGAAATTCACATAAAGGGATATACTAAAGATAAAAATATAATTTTTGAAATTAGTGATAATGGTTTTGGCATGCTTCCAGAAAAAATAGAGGAAATCTATGCTAGTTTTAAAGATCTATCAATTCATTCAGGTGTTGGTTTACAAAATGTTTATAATCGTATCCATATTTATTATGGCGAAGAGGCTCATATTGAAATTCAATCTGATTTAGATAAAGGAAGCAACATCGTAATTTATATACCAATTGAGGGGGCTATTAAAAATGAAGAAGAAATTTAGATATCTTTTAGTAATGGGTAGTATGACTCTTTTATGTAGCTGTCAACAAACAGTACCTTCTGTATCCTTATTTTTATATAGTTCTCAAGACACATTCATTAAAGCCTTAAATAGTGAAACTACAACTTTGCTTTCACAAAAATATACATTTAAAACTTATTTTGCAGAATCATCTCAATTAACACAAAACGATCAAATCGTGAATTCTATTGAAAAAGATAAACCATCATTATTGATTGTAAATACAGTCGATCGTTTATCTTCTTCAACGATTTGCGATAAGGCTGCTAACAATAATTTACCAGTGATTTTTATAAATCGTGAACCTTTAGAAAGTGCTATTAAAGATCGTCCAAACGTTTATTATGTCGGAGCTAACGCTACCGAAGAAGGTAAATTACAAGCCAAAATTGCTCACAATCTTTTTAATGGAACCTCGAATTTCGCCTCTTCTTCTTTTGATAAGAATAAAGATGGTAAGGTCCAATTAATTTTAGTTAAAGGCGAACAAGGCCATCAAGATGCTGAAGAAAGAAGCAAATATTGTATTTCAGCTTTAGAAAGTTATGGTTATGATGTTGAAATCATAAGTACGATTACCTGTGATTGGGAACGTACCACAGCCCGTAATGAATTTAAAAAAATTTATACAAATAGCTTAGATCAAAACGGAGCAAGTAACATTGAACTTGTTTTTTCAAATAATGATGATATGGCTTTAGGATGCATTGATTATTTAAAATCCTTAACTAATTATAATCAGGAACAACCTTTGTATCAGGCTTATTTCCCAATTATTGGTGTAGATTACACCGCAGTTGGAAAACAATCTATTATGGCCAACGAACTTTATGGAACCGTTGAAAATCAAAGTGCTATTCAAGCTGATGCGATATATGAATTGACCAAAACTATTTTGAATAAAGAAAGCTTTGCTAACTTTAAATATACATTCGATAATGGTAAATATATCCATATTAACGGCGTTATACGAACCAAAGATTCTATTTAATTTTTTATAAAATTAATATCTTAAAAATTTTCCACAAAGACAAAAAAGTCTTGTGGAATTTTTTATGAATTTAATAGAGATTTTTCTATTCTTAATTGTAAGCGCTTTCAATACAATATTAACGATAAGATGATAGTCCTAGAGACATCATCGAAAATAAGGAATTATAGGAGGAAAATTTTTAATGAAAAAAACATTAATTCCATTATTAGCCGTTGCTATGGCTGGCTTATTAGTTAGCTGTGGTGGAACATCAGGCACAACAGTTGCCAACAAAGATAAACCATTAGTTTGGTTTAACAGACAACCATCTGATCCAGAAACTGGTAAGATTGATAGTGCTGCTATGACATTCAATGATTTTACTTATTATTCAGGATTTGATGCTGCTGCTGGCGGCGCTGTCCAAGGCAAGTTAATCACTGACTATTTAGCTTCACAAACAGCTACTCTTGATAGAAATGGTGATGGTAAGATCGGTTACGTCTTAGCTATTGGCGATATCGCTCATAACGATTCCAAAGCTAGAACAAAAGGTATTCGTCAAGCTTTAGGTACATGGGATACAACCGCTGCTGATGGTTATGCTCCAAGTGCTAAGAAAGCTGGTTCAGTCAAAGTCGGTACAACAGATTATGTCGTTGAAGAATTAGCCGCTCAAGAAATGAAGTCAACTGCTGGTGCTACATGGGATGCAGCCACTGCTGGTGATGCTCTTGATACATGGGTCAACTCACTCGGTACCAAGATTGATATGATTATTTCTAATAACGATGGTATGGCTATGGGTATGCTTGGTAAGAACTCTTGCCCAGTCGTCCCAGTCTTCGGTTATGATGCTAACCCAGATGCAGTTGATTCAGTCAAAGTTACAACTGGTAAACATTTAACTGGTACAGTCTCACAAAACGTCGGTGCTCAAGCTGCCTTAACACTCCAAATCTTAAGAAATGGTTTTGATGGCGAAAAAGGTGCCAATGTTTATAAGAAGGGTATCTCTGAAGCTGATAAGTGGGGCAATAAGATTACTCCAACAATCGCTTATGTCGAAGCTGATAGAGCTTTATTAGCTGCTAATAGTGCTGTTACAGCCGCCAACGCTGATCAATATGTTTCAGGCAGTTGGGATAGCGGTATTAAACAAATCTCTGGCGAAAAGAAGAATGTCTTAATTACTCTTTACAACGCTGGTGATACATTCTTATCTGGTTCCTATAAGCCAGCTCTCGAACATTACGCAACTCTTCTTAATATCACATTAACTTGGGCTGAAGGTGATGGACAATCTGAACAAGGCTGCTTAGATAAGTTTATTAACCTTGGCAAATATGATGGTTATGCAATCAACCTTGTTAGAACAAACAACGCTGCTTCATACACCAACTTATTAAATAAGTAATTAATTAGATTAATTAACATCATAGGTGGTGCAAACCACCTATGATGCTTATTTTTAAAAGGAGAAGATATGGAAAAAGATATTGTATTAAAAATATCTGGTTTAAGTAAATCCTTTGGAAAAAACAGAGTTTTATCAAATATTAATCTAGAAGTTGAACGCGGAACTGTTATGGGCCTTATGGGTGAAAACGGTGCAGGTAAGTCAACAATGATGAAATGCCTTTTTGGTATTTATGCCAAGGATGAAGGCAGTTTTTTTCTTGACGGGAAACCTATTAATTTCTCTGGACCAAAAGAAGCCCTTGAAAATGGCGTCGCCATGGTTCACCAAGAATTAAACCAATGTCTTGATCGTTCTGTTGGTGATAACCTTTTCTTAGGTCGTTATCCTACAAAATTTGGCGTCATCGATGAAGATAAAATTGATAAAAAATGTAAAACTCTTTTTAGAACATTGAAAATGAATGTTAATCCAAAGACAATTATGAGAACGATGTCTGTCTCCGCCCGACAAATGGTTGAAATTGCCAAAGCAATTTCATACAATGCGAAAATTATTGTTCTCGACGAACCTACATCATCATTAACCGAAAGAGAAGTTAAGAAGCTATTTTCTATTATTAGCGACTTAAGGAAAAAAGGTATTAGTTTCATTTATATTTCTCACAAAATGGATGAAGTTTTTGATATTTGTGATTATGTATCAGTTCTTAGAGATGGTCAATTGATTACTACTAAGAAAACTTCAGAAACAAACATGAATGAATTAGTAGCCGCAATGGTCGGACGTAGTCTTGATCAACGTTTCCCTGAAATTACTAATAATCCAGGTCATGAAATTCTCAAAATAGAGAATTTGTCGACAAAATATGCACCATACTTACAAGATATATCATTATCTGTCAAAAAAGGTGAAATCTTTGGTATTTATGGTCTAGTTGGAGCTGGTAGAAGTGAGCTTCTTGAATGTCTGTTTGGTTTAAGAACAATTGCTGCTGGTAAAATTATTTATTCTGGCCGTAGTATTAAATTTAATTCTGCTGCTGAAGCTATGAAATATGGCTTCGCCATGGTTACTGAGGAACGTAAGTTCAATGGTATGTTCGGAAAATCCGACTTAACATTTAATACATGTATTGCTAATCTTGATTCTTATAAAACTATTGGCGTTCTTTCCAAGAGTAAGATGAAATTAGCAACGAAAGATGAAATTAAATTAATGCATACAAAATGTATGGATGAAAATGATCCTATCACTGCCCTCTCTGGTGGTAACCAACAAAAAGTTATTATTGGTAAGTGGTTTGAGCGTAGTCCTGATATCTTCTTGATGGATGAACCTACACGTGGTATCGATGTCTTAGCCAAATATCAAATATACGAATTAATCAACAAAATTGCTTCAGAAGGTAAAACAGTTATAGTTGTAAGTTCAGAAATGCCTGAAATCTTGGGTATTACTAATCGTATTGCTGTTATGTCGAACTATCATTTAGCTGGTATTGTTGATACAAAGAGCACAAGCCAAGAAGAGCTTCTCAGACTTTGTGCCAAGTACTTATAATAAGGAGAATCTTATGGAAAAACAAGAAATCGCATTATTAAGTAACGCCGAATTTACAAAGACTGCAGAAGAGATGAAAAAGTCTTATCAGACTTTACTTGAAAATAAAATTAAGTTAATTCAATTGCAAAATAAAAAAGGAGCCTTGTCTAAAGATGAAAATTCTCAAGATAAACTCACTAAAATTGAAACTGAAATTATCAATTTAAAAGAAGTAATTGCTACTGCTGAGTCGAAAATAAAAGACGACGCTACAACAAGCTATAAAGCCGTTAAGGCTGCTTGGGTTATCGAGAAAAAGGCAATTGATGAACAATATAAAGCCGATTTAGCGGCTTTAAGTGCTAAATATCAAGAAAAAGTCGCTAGTATCGATAAAAAAAATAAAGAAGAATTATTTAAAGCAAAATTACAATTTGGCCATGAAACTGGTGAAATTATTAATGCTCGTCACAATAAATATCTTCAATATTATTGTTTAGTTAATACCATTCTTAACTTTAAACTTCCAGTTTTAGATGCTTTAAAGCTTAAACTTGAAAGAATGGAATATCGCGCAGCTTTATCTAAACACAAATATTTAGATATATTTGAAGAAGATAAAGAAGTCAATGAAACAAGTCTTGCTAAAGCGAACTTAGCAAAATGTGAATCATTACGTAAGGATTCCATTTATGCCGTCTCTGATCTTGAGGAAGAAATAGCTTCATTAAAGAACAATAAGCAAATTGATGATAATACTAAAGTTACTATCATTGCTAATGATAAAGATCGCATTAAAGAAGCAAAAGCTCGTAAAGTTTTTCAAAGACACGAATTACGCTACTTCATTGCTGAAGCCGCTACTTTCATTAAGATTGATGACAATAGCCGTTATGTTCTTAAAAAACGTGAAGTCAAAGCTACACTAGCTAAAGAGAATAACGATTATAAAGAATTATCTAAAAAAATCGAAGAAGAACATCTTCAAAACGTTACTCAAATCAACGCCGGGCATCAACCTGAAATTGTCGGAGCTGGTGAAGATAAAGTAGCTCTTAAAAAAGCTCAAGATTCATTAAAAGATGAATTACGTGATGAAAAGTTCTCGTATAAATCAAAAGTTCAAGACGCCAAACGTGCTCACATGGAAGTTATTGCCAAGAATAAAGATGAACTTCATTCTATTTATCTTGAAAAATTCAACTATTTAACTAACCTTCGTGGTGGCAAAGTCAGTTATTTCGAAAATACTGAATATAAGTTTAAAGAATATGCTTACAAATTCAATGCTGCGAAATTCTTTACAAATAATGCTTTGTACATTATTATTTCGTTAGCTCTTATCGTTGGTATTATTCTTTCTGGCTTCAACTCAACCTATACAAGTTGGTCAACTGATTATTGGATCTTAACATGGCCAAATATCTGGTCATTATTAGAGCAATGTTCATCTCGTATCTTCTTTGCTCTTGGTGTTGCCGGCTTAATCTTACTCGCTGGTACCGACCTCTCAATTGGTCGTATGCTCGGTATGGGTTCTGTCGTTACAGCAATGATTCTCCATCCAGGTGATAACGTTATTCAAGTCTTTGGCTTAGCTAAAATGAATTTTGATTCTTGGCCAATGGCTTCTCGTATTATTCTTGCTATTTTAATCTCTGTTGTTTTATGTACAATATTCTCATCTATTGCTGGTTTCTTCTCCGCAAAGTTCAAGATGCACCCATTCATTTCAACCTTATCAACTCAACTTATTATTTATGGTTTAATGATGGTTGCGACAAAAGGTGTTAATAGTGGTACTATTGATAACTCAATTAAAGCCTCTACGGATGGTAGCCTTACCTTTGGTGGCACATTATCAAATGCTGGCTTCTTAACTGGTTTCCCAATTCTATTTGTCTATACACTTATTGCCATCTTAATTATTTCATTTATTTGGAATAAGACTAAGTTTGGTAAGAACATGTACGCTGTCGGTGGTAACGCTGAAGCCGCAAGTGTCTCAGGTATTTCTGTATTCTGGACAACTCTTGGTGTCTTCATTCTTGCTGGTATCTGCTATGGTTTCGGTTCATTCTTTGAAACTGTTAGATCAGGTGTTGGTAGTGCTAATACCGGATTCGGCTGGGAACTTGATGCTATTGCTGCTTGTGTTGTTGGTGGTATTTCATTCAATGGTGGTATTGGTAAAATTAAAGGTGCCGTCATTGGTGTCTTCATCTTCCAAGGCTTGACATACGTTCTTTCTTACATTGGAGTCGATGTCAATACACAATTCATTATTAAAGGTATCATTCTCTTAACTGCTGTTACACTTGACTGTATCAAATATATTAAGAAGAAGTAATTCTTAATCAATAAAATAAAGGCATTTCCGTTCTGGAAATGCCTTTTTTAATAAACCTGCAAAAATAGTGTATTTGAGAAATTGTTTTATAAAAGCAATGCAATTCTTAAATATTTTACTTTTGTAATTCCGCAACATAATTGCGTTCAATTAAATTTTTTGCAAAGTTAAGAGATTGCATAAAGTTGCCATATTTTACTCCTTCATTAAGAGCAAATATTTGAGTAGAATAGCCTAATAAGAAGTAACCATTACTTATCATATTATAATCAAAAGTATTGCCTAAAAATTTATTAACATCTTTTAAAAGCCAATTACCAAATTTAAAGAAAACTGATTTGTCAATTTCCACCTTGCGAGCGGCATTATAACAAGAAAACGTACCACGAGCTGTACTAATAACAATATTAGCTGTTCTAGAATCGGTGATAATTAAGTCACTTGTGCCATTTAAAAAAGTTTCATAACTCGTAACACCTAAATTAGTTGTCCCATCTTCAAGTTTAATATTGCTAAAATCATAATTATCAAAGCAACTAAAATTAATACGTCTTAAGCCTACAACTTTACGTAAGAAAACATATCCATAGTGATATAAATCACTAATCTTTTTCTCATCTAATGTATTATTGATACCACAATCTAATAATAATGTTGCTTTATTAAAGACTTTAGTCGAATAAAGCAAAGCATAAGCTTTTGTATCACAAATGGAAGTAAATTCTTCTTCAGCTTTTTTGGCAATTTCTTCACGTGATCCAAAGGTCAATAAAGCCTCTGCGTTAAGTGTTTTAGCTTGTTTAATTGCTTCGTTGAGATAATCTTCATCCGTTCCGTTTTGTGACATATCTATGACTTTTATGCCTTGTGTTTCTTTCAAAGAAACATTGTCTTTTTCATTGCCAACACAAATAATATTGTAAAGGGGGTTATGATGAGCAAAAACCTTTAAAACTTGCTTTAAATCATTAATTCCTTGCGCTTTTAGACCTAAATTAATTACAATCGTTTTCATATTTTCACCTTTATTTTATTATACAATAACAAGAACTCAACACATATAGAATAAAAGAGAATTTTCTCTTAAAAAAATCTACAATTTGACATGATTTGGGAATAAATATTTTTAACATAAACAATAGAAACTTGTTAAAATATTAAGGAGGACAAAGATATGAAAGCATTAATGATTATTACGAATGGTTTTGAAGAAGTAGAAGCTGTCGGAACAATCGGCATTTTTCGACGAGCCCATCTTGAGATGGATGTCGCCTCCCTTCATGAGCATTCTGCCAAAGGTCGTTTTGGAGTGGTGGTTTCGGAATTAAAAAATATTAAAGAAATTAACCCAAAGAATTATGATTGTTTAATTATTCCTGGTGGTCCGGAATATGTTGAATTTGAAGCTAGCAAAGAAGTTAAAGATTTAATTCTTTATTTTCATAATAACAATAAATATATCGCAGCAATTTGTGCTGCGCCGACTATACTTGGTCATATGGGTTTGCTTAAAGGCAAAAACTATGTTTGCTTTAAATCAATGAATGAAGATTTTGGCGGAACATTCGTTGACCAATATTCAGTAGTGGATGGTAAACTCATTACGGGAATAAGTGCCGCCGGAACGATAGATTTTGCACTAAATATTGTTGAAGCACTGGGCGGAAAAGAGCTCAAAGAAAAAGAAATAACCTCAATTTATTATCGTAAATAAAACAAAAACAAGAACCATTATGGTTCTTGTTTTTTTATGAAATTATTCTTAACTAAAATATAATCCCGTCGTTACTTGCCATCATTATTAATGGTATTGTAATCATGGCTAAAGCTACTAGATAAGTAAGCATAATGTAGAAGTTTTCGCGTTTAAAGTGCTTATTAATAGTGGTGTTGGCAACTAAAAAATCACTGGCAATAAATACTATATAGCCAGTTCCAATAATTGATCCACTAATAACTTCTCCATATTTAATTAAAACAAAAGCAATAATTAAGTTTGTTAACATAAGTCCTAAATAAATTGGGCTTAAACCCATAATAATTAATGGTTTATTTTTATTTATTAAGACATTCACAACGCAGGCAATAACAACCACGATAGGGATAATAATATAAAAATAATAAGGAATAACAGTGTATTTATTTAGAATAAGCATTAATGTTGTTAAAAATGCAATATGCATTAATCCAAATAGTGAAGTCCCAATTAACAGCATTTTATTGGTATTGGTATTTCTTCTAAATAATAAGAAATAATCACCTACACATCCAATTAAAACACCAACATAAACTAATGGTTGACGTGGTTCAAGAAATATCAAAGATATGGCTAAAAGGAAAGAACAAGGACATTTAAAAATCATTCGGTATTTTTCATTTTCATTATAAGAAAAATAAATTTCAAATGCCCCAGCTACTAAAAACAAAGCAAAGAAAATGTAAAAACCGATTAACATATTTTAATCCTCACCTGCATGACGACCTTTAGATAATGATTTTAAGATCTCTTGTGGTTTATCAAAGGTCACCATACGATTAATATCCGCATCCGTTAAATATGTTATAGTATTTTTGCCATTATGTTTTGACATATACATAGCAATATCTGCGAAAATTAAAGCATTTTCCCCTTTGTATAAATCAGAGGCTGGTTGGTAATAAATATATCCAATTGAAGCACTAACCTTTCGTGTTGGAATAAATATTTCTGAAATACAAGTTTGGATTTTTTTAATATATAATTCTAAAGTTTTTCTAGTAATAGGTTTAGCTGTCATAAAGATAAATTCATCACCAGACTTACGATACACAATAATGTTTTCATCCGAAACTTCAGCAATAATTCTACGACCAATTTCTGAAAGAACTTCATCGCCTTTATTATGACCATAAGTATCATTAATGTCCTTAAAATTATCAACATCAAAAACCCCTAAGTACTGATTCTTTGTACATATCTTAAAATGATATTTAAAAGTGGTGTAATTAAATAAACCCGAAAGCATATCTTTATAAGATTGTGAATAAAGATCTTCCATATTAAAAAGCCTAGTATCAAGTTTTTCCATTACAAAATACATAATATTATTTTCAGGAAAACGATAAGTTTTTAAAGTAAAGAAATATTTAACGCCTTCAAAATTTAAAGGTAAATAGAAGTCACCATATTGATTGGTTGAACCAAGTTCTTCTCTAAATTCTTTTAACAAGAGTTCAATACCACTTAACTCACACATTTCACTCTTACGATCAATATGTTCCAATAAATAATTTAAATTAGGAATAGTATCATCAATACCAAAACTAGCAAAATCCGAAAAAACCAAATTAATAGGATTAGTTAAAACATTTCCTATTAACTGGGCACTAAAAATTACAATATTTTTATTTGCTAAAAATATATCATTTAATAAATCTACAGATGAATTTTTATCATTGTCTTTCATATTTTGTTATACATATTTTACTTTAAAATGCTGCAATAATAAATATAATTTTCATTTAAAGTATTTATCAATATAAACGTATTCGTCATAACACTTTAAAACATCAGGTGTTGGAATTTCAAACTTCTCAAAAAGTTTAAGTAAAACATCCTCTGGAACGTATTTTAATGGATTTCTCTTTTTATTATTTTCAAGAATCTCATTTAAAGGTTTAGCAATAACGACTAAAGTACGAGTATCATAATCTTTAGCGAGTTGAGCGTACTTAATTCGCAACGAATTTAAATCAATACACGCATCAAGAATAACAGTTACATCACTTAATAAAGCATATTCAAGAATTAATTTTTCAACCGTTTCCCAGACTTCAGCTTGTTTAGAAAAATCTTGGTATTGCCCAGTTATTTTATGTCGAACTTCATCGCTGGAAATTACTTTTGTTCCTGGATGAGTGGCGCAATATCTTTTTGCCCACGTAGATTTGCCACTACCTGGACAGGCCGAAAGAACGATAAATTTTTTCATACCTTATCATTATATGATAAAAATACCTAAACCCCAAACCTCATTTTAAATATTTTACCCTAAAAAAATTATGGGTTTTTGATATAAACCAAAAACCCTGCTAACCCTTAATTATTTTAGTATTTTTAGCCAATATAGTTTTCATCAAAATTGATGACTACTTGGTATTTATTATTAACTTTTTGAATATTCTCTCGTACTATTTTAGCTAATGATGAAATTTCCATTTTAAAATCATTAGGAATAACTAAATCAAAAATTACATTTGTATGTGTTGGACCACTCACGACACGTAGATCATGGAAGGACAAACCTGGATTAATTTCTTTTAAAGTATTTTCAATTACATCCTTTAACATTGGAAGTTCTGTTGAACGCGTATCAATTGGATCCATATGTACAGTTAATAAAACACCATATTTATTCTTAATATGTTGTTCAATTAAATCAACCATATCATGCGATTCAAACAAGTTTTTGTATCCATCTATTTCGACATGCACAGTCATAAAAACTTTAGTAGGACCATAAGAATGAACCATAACATCATGAACACCTAAGACGCCTTTATTACTTAAAATATCATTAATAATTGTCTTAACAAAATCACTATCTGGGGTCAATCCAATTAATGGTGAAGCCGTTTCACGAATCATTTTTATGCCTGAATACATAATAAATAAAGCTACGATAATACTAACACCAGCATCGAGCCACCATAGATTTGGATAGAAAAATTGAAAAATACTCGCAATTAAAACACAACCAGTTGTAATGCAATCGTTAAATGAATCTTGCATTGAAGCTTTTAAAGTTACACTATTAATAGCCTTTCCTAAACCATAATAAAATAAACCTAGCACAACTTTGCCAATAATTGAAACACCTAAAATAACGAAAGCCCAAATATTATATTGGGTAACTTGTTCTTGAGCGATAAGTTTAGTAATAGATGTATATCCAAGTAAAACAGCAACTGCAATAATAACAAAAGAAATAATCATTCCGGCGATATATTCAATTCTTTCATGCCCATACGGATGATCTTTATCCGCTGGTTTTGAAGCAATTTTAAAACCGATTAAATTAACAAAACATGAAAATAAATCGGTTAAGTTATTAATTGCGTCGCTAATAATTGACATTGATAAAGTTAATATACCAATTGTTAATTTAATCGCAAATAAAGTTAGATTCATGATTATGCCACCAATAGCAGCCATTACTCCATGGCTTTCACGAACCTTTTGGTTACCGATATCTTGATAATTTTTAATAAAAAGCTTTCTTAGAAACGTTATCATATTTTATTAGTTTAAATACCTTTGCTTTTAAACATTACTAATTATTATTATATTACACAAAATAATTATCAAGAAATATTTAAGAATACTTTTACATTTATTAATAATTTGTGTTATTATAGTAAAGCAACATTGCAGGGTAGAGCAGCCCGGTAGCTCGTCGGGCCCATAACCCGGAGGCCGCTGGTTCAAATCCAGCCCCTGCGACCAAATAAATTTAACATCCTTCGGGATGTTTTTTTTATTTTCTAATTTCCAAAATAAACTAAATCTGCAAAGTAATTTAAATAAAAAGTCTCAAATAAAAGGCTTTTGTAAGGTTTTTTATATAAGATTGTTTCATATTTTTGCCTTGCTATAAATATTTTGTTCGCTTAGAATAAAAACAGTCAATATAGACATAAGGAGTGTTTATGAAACCTTTAGATATTTATGGAGTGAAGAAAGATCTAACCTACACTTTAATATTCGCAGGAGCTAGTTTTATTCTTCCAATTCTATTTTCTATTTTTGCAGGATTAGGCTTTAGCGTCTACTTTGTTCCAGCCATTTTATCATTTATATTATTTCCATTATTGGATTTATATTTATTGTATGGTGCCTTTTTTAAATATGACAAATATAAAAAGTTAAAAGGAACAACTCAAAAAATAAATATCTCTCGAGTTGTAAAACCATCAATTAAACCTGGATGTATTTTCGTAAAACTTGATGGTGATGATATAGATCACGAAGTCATTGGAAATCTTGATTCAAAATTTATTTTATCTTCCCGTTCTGGTGATCCAATTCAAGTATTTGTTAGCGAGCAAAAACAAGTTATAATGTTAGAAAAACAAAATTAAAAAATATTAAATAATTACCGCTTTCGACAAAAGAAAGCGGTTTTTATTTTATTACAACATCCGTTTGTATCGATATTTTTAAAATATTTTAAAAAATATTTAGCAAACATATTGACAGAGTGCTAATTTAGTCTATAATATAGTTAGCACTTAGGAAATTAGAGTGCTAATTAGGAGGATATAGATTATGAAAGATTATGATGTTTGTCGTCGTGAAGGTTGGAATGAATTAGATCCATTCTTAAAAGAATTATTTGGAGCTGAAACATTAAATGAAACAAAAGCCCACGGCTTAATGAAAACTGATATAAAAGAAAATGATGATGATTATGAGGTAACAATTGATTTACCAAGCATTAAGAAAGAAGATGTTAAGGTTTCTTTTGAAAATGGTTATTTAAATGTTAATGTTTCTCATAATGCAAATAACGATGAAAAGGATAAAAAAGGTAATTATATCCGTCGTGAACGTTATTTTGGATCATATTCACGTTCTTACTATATTGGTGAAGATGTTTCTAAAGAGAATATTAGTGCCAAACTTGAAAATGGTACATTAAATCTCATTATTAAGAAAGCTGTTAAACAAACAGAAGAAACTAAGTATATAGCGATTCAATAAAACTAAAGCAAAACTTTAGTTTCCACATATATGTTTTTCCAAGGGGAAGAGGCTAAATGCCTCTTTTTCTTGTATTATCTAAAATATTGGAAAATTCGTCGTATTATGTTTACATAATTTTTATTTTATTATAGAATAATTGAGATTTAGGAGGGTAAAAAAATGAATTTATTTTTACTTGACGCAGGTGCTATTATTGGTATCGTTGTTGGTTGCGTTTTAGGTGTAATTGTTATTGTTGTTGTCGCTATTATCGTCTGGTGGATTAAAACCATGAACTGGTTTAACCGTATGGTTGAACAAGTTAATGAATCCTTATCTGGTATTGATGTCGCTTTAACTAAAAGATTTGATTTACTTACTAAGCAATTAGGTGTTGTTAAAGGCTATGCTAAGCATGAATACGAAACTTTAACTAAAACAATTGAAGCTCGTCGTCCATCTTCACAATCAACTTTGGCTGATAAAGAAGCCTCTGCAAATGCTATGACTGATGTCTTAAGACAATTATCAGTTGTTGTTGAATCTTATCCAAATTTAAAAGCCGATGCTCAATTTACATCTTTATCAAATCAAATTGTTGATATTGAAGAGCAATTACAAGCTGCTCGTCGTCTTTACAACTCCAATGTTAAATATTTCAACCAAAGATTAGTCACATGGCCAGCCAGCATTGTTGGTAAGCACTATGGGCATTCTAAATTCGAATTCTTTGAAGCTGAAGAATCTAAGAGAGCCGATGTTAAGATTGAATTTTAATCGGTTAAAATAACATGGCTACAGAAGTTGCAGATAAAACTATTGAAAGTCTTGAAGCTAAACGTCAAGAAGTTGCTAAAAAATGTAAAAGCCTCGATATTATTAGTATTATTTTTGGAATAATATCGGTAATAATTTTGCTTGTGGCTATTTTTGTCCAAATTGAAGCACTTTTCATAACATTTGGCGTTATTCTTGCGATTGCTTTCGTTTGCGAAATTATTTCGGCTGGACAAAAAGTTGGTTTTAAACGTACATTAGTTGATAATCTGTATAATGCTTATGCCACTATAATTTACCAAAATCCTTATAAAATCCCAGAAAACGGCATTGATCCAAAATACATTGCCGCTTCCCAATTTTATAAACCATGGGATAGATATCTTGGAAAAAATTTCTTTCGGGCTACTTATAATGGCGTCGAATTTTATTCTAGTGACTTTGAGTTACAAGATTATCATTACGATTCCGAAAATAAAACGTCTTATTATACAACTTATGCGAAAGGAATATTCTTTGTCTTTAATCTTCATAAAGCTATTCGCCATGATTTTATTGTTCAAGAAAAGTCTTTCGGATTTGAAATTTCTGGAGTCCATCAATTAAACAAGATTGAATTTGAATCTTTTGAGTATAACAAAAAATACAATACAACTTGTGATGATAAACTTTATGCCTTCTATATTGGCACTCCAAAGTTTATTGAAGGAATGATGCAATTCGAAAATTCTTTTGCCGGAACTACCTCTTTAAGAATTGTTGGTGACAAAGTGTATGTGGCGATTAATAATTATTCTAGTAAGTTTAAATTTAGAATTAAGACTCCTATCACTCAAGAATATTTACATCAAATTCTCGATGAGATTGCGATGCCAAAAAGAATTATCGATATGCTTGATCTTGATAACGATAAACTTAATAAATATGTTGAAGGAGAAATTTAATTATGTTAATTGATACATTAAAAAAAGACAATATGCTAGCTTTAAAAGATCATAATACATCTAAAAGAGCCATATTATCGATAGTTATAAATAAATGGATGGTGGCTAGTACTGATGCAAAGGTTAAAGCCGCAGGTGGCGTTAGTGAAGCGGATATTATTTCCATGATTCAAAAAACCATCAAAGAAGTTGAAGAAGAAAAACTTGATTACGAAAAAGTAAACAATTCTATTAAATCTAAAGACTGTGATTATCAAATTGAAGTTCTTCAATCTTATTTACCAAAAATGTTGTCAAAGGAAGAAATTAAGTCTATAATTGATACGCTTGAGGATAAATCTGTACCAGCAGTTATGAAGCATTTTAAGACTAATTATGCTGGAAAAGTAGACATGGGTTTAGTTCTTCAAGTAACCAAAGAGATTAATGCTTAGTTAATAGCTTCCGATTCCAAAAGGCGAAATTAGCTATTTGCATTAATTCGCCCTTTGGGGGTGTAGTACAATGGTAGTACAATGGTCTCCAAAACCACTGACGAGTGTTCGATTCATTCCACCCCCGCCAT
>DAINNH010000005.1:0-60509 GCA_036735985.1 Candidatus Alectryobacillus sp.
ATGGTGCCCGGAACCGGAATCGAACCGGTATGGATTTTACTCCGCAGGATTTTAAGTCCTGTGCGTCTACCTATTCCGCCATCTGGGCAGATGGTGATCCACTGGAGATTTGAACTCCAGACCCCTTGATTAAAAGTCAAGTGCTCTACCAACTGAGCTAGTGGATCATATAATTGGCTGGGATGGCTGGGATCGAACCAGCGAGATGACAGAGTCAAAGTCTGTTGCCTTACCACTTGGCTACATCCCAATGTAAGTGGTGGAGGGGGGCAGATTCGAACCGCCGAACCCGAAGGAGTTGATTTACAGTCAACCGCGTTTAGCCACTTCGCTACCCCTCCATAATGGAGTGCATTAATGTTGTTTAAGTGGTGGATGTTGAGGGACTCGAACCCACGACCTCCGCCGTGTAAAGGCGATGCTCTCCCAACTGAGCTAAACATCCGTTTTACACATTTATCAACACGTGCTTTAATAATATAACATTATTAACAAATCTATTCAAGAAAATTATTGCGTGTTTTATGAGGTTAAAAAGCGCAATATTTTCTTGAATAAATTGCATATAAAACTATGATAAATAGGAACTAATAGCCCTTTTTGCCAAGCAAGTGGAACATATTTTTCTTATATACTTCAACACCTGGTTGATTGAAAGGATTAATGCCTAAGAGATAAGCGCTCATTGCGCATACTCTCATAAAGAAATAGAACAAATAACCTAAAGTAAAAGCATCCATTTTGTCGATTTCAATAACAATATTATTTACCTTACCGGTATTGCTATGAGCATCTAGAGTGCCCATAAATGCTTTATAATTTATTTCATCAAGAGTTTTGCCTTCAAGATAATTTAAACCATCAAGATCGGCTTCATCATGTGGAACCTTAACGACATTATTTGAATTCTTAACGTATAAAACTGTCTCAAATAAACAATGTGTGCCTTCTTGAATAAATTGTCCTAAAGAGTGAAGATCAGTGGTGAAATGTGCACTATCTGGTAATAATCCCTTACCTTCTTTGCCTTCACTTTCTCCAAAAAGTTGTTTTAACCATTCGTTAAGTTGGACAAGACGTGGTTCATAAGAAACAAACATTTCAACAGATTTGCCATTACGATACATATAGTCACGGCAAACAGCATATTGATATGCCATATTTGTATATAAATCATCATTATTTAATTCAACCATAGCACGCTTAGCGCCATTTAGGATTTGGTCAATATTGATACCAGCACAAGCGATAGGGAATAAACCTACAGCAGTTAATACAGAGTATCTTCCTCCAATATCATCAGGTAAGACATAAGTTTCATATCCTTCAATATTGCAAAGCTCTTTAAGAGCACCTCTTTCCTTATCTGTTGTGGCAATAATAGCATCTTTGGCTTTTTCTTTTCCTATTCTTTGTTCAAGCATTTCCTTAAATAATCTAAAAGAAACGGATGTTTCAGTAGTTGTGCCTGATTTAGATATAACGTTAATAGCGAAAGATTTGTTTTCAAGGTGTTTTACAATTTCAGCAATGTAATCACTTGAAAAAGTATTACCAACATAAATAATTTCAGGTTTGTTATCATTATGTAAGCCATTTAAAGCTTCAATGGCTGCACGAGCACCCAAATAAGAGCCACCAATACCGCAAACTAAAAGTACATCAAAGTTTTTGCGAATGAATTCAGCTTTTTTCTTCATTCTTTCGACTTCTTTTTTGTCGTAATCTTCAGGCCAAGTTGTCCAGCCTAAAAAATCACTGCCAGCGCCCGTTTTTTCATTAATAGTGTTATTAATGTCCTTAACAAGTTTTGCGTATTTCGCAAAATCTGGTTTGTTTTGCATGTAATCTAAATTCAATTTCATAAAATGACCTCCTTGTTCGTAATCATTTATCCAAAATTTAATTTTTTCTAATAAATTTTTTGAGTCATTTGAATGACCTTCAGCTTTATAAAATTTAGCTGAATCTATGTTTTGAAGAGTAAAATGAAGTCTTTTGTTCTCTTCGTCGACATCGAGAACTTTAACAATAATTTTTTCGTTTACATAGAATAAATTATCAACTTTTTGCAAGTAGTGAGTTGAAATTTCACTAATATGCAATAAACCAACCTCGCCATTTTCTAGTTTTACAAAAAGACCATATGGCTTAATCGAAATAATTTTTCCTAAAACGACATCATTAATCTTTGTTTTCATTTTCGATAAATTTATTGAAGATATTAATATCTTCAACGTATGTTATTTTATTATTAATAAATATATTTTCAACATAATTTGGTTTCGAAATATATTTATTAAATAAATATCCATCATCTGGTGCATTAACTATATTATCTTCTTTTGCTTTTTTGTGGGCATTAAAAATATCAATTAATTTAAAACATTGAGGAGTCTCAATTGAAATTAAATCCTCTTTATTTAAATACTCGTTTTTTGCTATAGAAAATATGGAATTTGTTATTTTTTTATAAGGAATAGCAGACTTTTTAGTTTTGAGAGCCTTTAATAAAATCTCAAGTAATTCTATATTAATATAGGGTCTGCAAGAATCATGAATAAAAACATTATCATAACTATTAATTTCTTTAATAGATGCTAATGCATTGTATACGCTATTTTGTCTTTTAATACCTGATTTAACAAGTTTAATATTGAGTTTTGAACAGTCTGTATAACTTTTAAAAAAACTAAAATATTCGGGTTTTGCTGAGATAATTATGCAATCAAAAAGATTTGATTCTATTACTTTATCTAAAGAATATTCAAATAATTTTTTGTTATGAATATTAATATATTGCTTTGGCAAATCTGCTCCTAGTCTCTCACCTTTACCGCCACAAAGAAGAATGAAATAATTCATATTAATCTAAGACTACTTTGTGGTCTTTTTTTAATAGATCAGCATTAATTGCTGCACGATCTATAAGCTTTTTACATATTTTTTCGATTGGTGAATTTTCACGATAATTTGGAGACACAACATAATTGACACGACGATCCTTTAAAAGTGTTTTAATCGTATCATTATTAAGGTCTTTTGAAATAGCAATAGAACTGCCACCTTGTTGATTTAGTAAAACCATTGATGGAATATCGGTCATTCCATCACCAATATAAATCATGTTTTGATATAAAATTCGACGATGCGCTATTTTCTTATTCACACTATCATCATCCGTCAAATCATAAGCTCCTTTAGAAATTCTAAAAAGATATTGTGTTTTTTGCGTGTAGTTAATAGCTACTTTAGGCCAAATCGCTTCCTTTGTTTTTTCATCATACAAGAACTCACATCCAAAAGCTTTTTTAAATTCTTTATAAATAGGTGTTCCTTGAATTATTTCAAGATTGCCACTTGAGCAAAGGTAGTGTTCTACTTTAACTTTTTTGGTTTTACCGTATTCATCAATACGCTTAAACCATGTATCGACACCAGGAAATAAAACTATGTTTTTTCCACAGTCATTTAAGAACTTCTTTGTTAATGGAATCTTCTTTTGTTTGGCACACGACATCATCATGTACATGTAAGATAAAATTTTCTCAACTTTTTCTTTATTTGCAAAATCAGTTGTCATTCCCCAAAATTCTGCAGGAGTTAAGCCCATAGCAGGAATAAATGAGTAGTTTTGCATGTCTTGTGTTGCTAAAGTTTTATCAAAATCGTAAATTAGTGCAACTGTTGTTTTGTTCATATATAAATCCTCTTTAATATTTTATAACAAAACTGCAATAATAACAAAAAAACAAGCGTTTTTAAGTCATTTTTTATTGCATTTTGCATTTTTTAATATATTAAAGTAAAAAGTTAGTACTTTTTTGATATAATAATGAATTGTATGGGACCAATTGGTATATCACTAGCTGTAATATTTTCTGTTTTAATTATTTATTTTGGTTTTGTATTTTTTGCTGCATATTGGGCTAATTTCTTTAAAAAAAGAATTTTAATATTAAAAGAGTCACTTATTTTGGAAAATCAGCTTCAAATTGATAATTTTAAAAAACTCGACAATTTGTGTATAAATGAGAATTTAAACTTAGAAAAACTTGACTATATTGAACTTAATGGAAAAATCCAATTAAAAGATATTAAAGGAATGTATCACTACATATTTTTGAAGATGCAATCTAATCTTAATAAAATTAAGCAATCAAATTTAGCAAATGACAAAACTTTTGAAAAAATTGTTCGTTTCTTTAATGAAACAGATCTTCAATACCGTTTCTTAATAGAATACGAAACTCATTATTTGAAGGGCTACAACTACTGGATTAACCTTTGGCTTGTAAGACCATTTATGTTGCTTTTAAAGTTTGAAAAAATGGATTTGTTAAGTTGATGAGTATTTTGCTATATATTTATTTAAAATAAATATAATATTTTAGAGGAGGAAATATTATGAGACCTGTTATTTTATGTATTATGGATGGTTATGGAATTCGTTCAAATCCACATGGAAATGCCATTATGGAGGCGAAAAAACCTAACCTAGATAAATATTTTAAAGAATATTCTTATACTGAAATTAATGCTTCAGGAGAATATGTTGGTTTGCCTGATGGACAAATGGGAAATAGTGAAGTTGGACATTTGAATTTAGGAGCAGGGAGAATTGTTTATCAATCTTTAACCCTTTTAAATAAAGCCGTTAAAGATGGAACGTTTTATAAAAATACTGCTTATTTAAATGCGATAAAACATGTTAAAGAAAATAATTCGAAATTGCATGTATTTGCCTTATTAAGTGATGGTGGTGTTCACTCTCATATTAATCATGTTTTAGCAATGATTAAAATGGCTAAACAAGAAGGTTTAAAAGATGTATTTTTACATTGTTTTATGGATGGACGTGATACAGATCCACATAGTGGATATGGTTTTGTGAAACAAGTTCTCGACCTAATGGAAGAACTTCATTTTGGTCACATAGCTGATATTTCCGGTCGTTATTATGCGATGGATCGTGATAAAAATTTGACACGAAATGATGTTTCATATCGTGTTATGGTCGATCATGATGGTCGTTCATTTACTGATTTTAAGAAATTTTTCGATGATTCATATCAAGAACAAGTTGATAAGGGACAAGAAGGCTCGGACGAATTTATTTATCCAGCTTATAACGCAAATTGTGATGGACGCATTTGTGATAACGATTCTATTATCTTTATGAATTTCCGCCCTGATCGTGCGATTCAAATTTCGACGATGTTTACTAATCCAACATTCTATGAACATCCTTTAATCAATCCTGATGGAACTCAAGTCTGGAAGCCATACACTGTACCACATGTTTTAAAGAATCTATATTATGTTTCAACTATGAAATATGCCGATAGCGTTAAAGGCGAGATTGCTTTTAGTTTACCAAAACTTGACAATGTTTTAGGTGTCTATCTTGCAAATAATGGTTATCGTCAACTTCGTATTGCTGAAACAGAAAAATATGCGCATGTTACTTTTTTCTTTGATGGAACAGTCAATTATGATGGTAAAGAAAAACCTGAATTAAAAGGAAGCCGTCGTGTTTTGATTCCTTCTCCAAAAGTTGCAACTTATGATTTGCAACCAGAGATGTCTGCTTATAAAATTTTGGACGCTTTGATTAAAGAACTAGATAAAAAGGATCTTGATGTTGTTATCTTAAATTTTGCAAACTGCGATATGGTTGGCCATACTGCAATTGATAAAGCTGTTGTTAAGGCCGTTGAAACAGTTGATGCATGTGTTGGTAAACTCATAGATTATGCTAATGCAAATCATTGTGCATTAATAGTTACGGCAGATCATGGTAACGCCGAAGAAATTTTAGATGATAATAATCATCCAATGACTGCTCATACAACAAATTTAGTTCCTGTTTGTATTAATATTAAGGGGTTAAAACTTATGCCAAAAGGCGAAGGAAAACTCTCAAATATAGCTCCAACAATTCTTGAATTGTTAGGTGCAAAAAAGCCAGCTGAAATGACTGAAGATTCATTAATCTTGAAATAAGGAGGATTTGTAATGGATTTTAGAGATTTAAAAATTAACGTTCCATCATTGAAACGTTATCAAAACAATGCGACAAAGGTATTGGAAGCGATGAAAAACGCTAATACCGCTGCTGAAGTAAAGAAGATTTTATTGAAGTTTGATCGTCAAGATGAAAAAGTTGTAACTGATTTTGTTGTTATTTCAATTCTTTATTCTATCGATACAACGAATCCTGCATATAAAGAAGCTAATGACAAAATGGATGAAATTTCTCCAGCTTTTTCTGCTGCCTCTTTACCAATCATTAAAGAGATTTTAAAGAAACCATTTCGTGCTGATTTAGAAGAGCTTTTAGGAAAATACCTTTTACAAAAATATGAAAATTCTGTTCAAATTTTTGATGAGAAAATTATTCCTGAACTAGTTGAAGAATCTAAATTATCAAGTAAATATTCGGCTATCGTTGGTGGAGCTCAAATTGAATATGAAGGCAAAATCTACAACTTATCTCAATTAGGCAAATTTGCTGAATCACAAGATCCTAAAGTTCGCCACGATGTTGCTAAATTATCTGAAAAATTCTGGCACGAACACAGTGAAGAAATTGGCAAAATTTATGATGATTTAGTTCACGTAAGAGATCGTATGGCTAAGAAATTAGGCTATAAGAATTATATTGAACTTGGATATAAGAAGATGGGACGCGTTGACTATAATGCTGATATGGTTGCTGCTTATCGTGAGCAAATTTATAAAGTTATTGTTCCAGTTGACAAAAAACTTTATAAGAGACAAGCTGACCGTTTAGGTTTAAAGAATCCTGATTATTATGAATATAATATTAAATTTAAAACAGGCAACGCAAAACCTATCGGTGATCCTGATTTCTTAGTTAAACAAGCTGAAAAAATGTATGACGAAATGTCTCCTGAAATCGGAACATTCTTCCATTCAATGGTTGATAGTCATTGCTTAGATTTAGTTGCTAAACCTGGCAAAATGCCTGGTGGTTATATGACTCAATTGCCAGCTTATAAGATGCCATTTGTTTTTTCGAACTTTAATGGAACAGCTGGTGATATTGATGTTTTAACTCATGAAATTGGACACGCTTTCCAATATCATGAATCTTGCAATATGAAAATTCCAGAATATCAACAACCTGGTATGGAATCTTGTGAAATTCACTCAATGAGTATGGAATTCCTTGCTTGGCCTTGGATTAAATTATTTGTTGGTGATGATCAAGAAGCTAAATATCGTTATGCTCACTTAGCTGACGCAATTGAATTCTTACCTTATGGGGCAACAGTTGATGAATTCCAACACTTTGTTTATGCTAATGTTGATGCCACACATGCCGAAAGATGTGCTAAATGGCATGAAATTGAAAAGAAATATATGCCATGGAGAAAGTTTAAAGATTTCCCATATCTAAATGAAGGTATTTGGTGGTTAAGACAAGGCCATATTTTTGCAAGTCCATTCTATTATATTGACTATACTTTAGCACAAGTTGTTGCTTTCCAATTCTTAGCTGATTCTATGAAGAATAGAGAAAAAACTTGGAAAAAGTATGTTAAATTATGTAAATTAGGTGGAAGATATCCATTTAGAGAATTACTTGCGAAAGCTCACTTACGTGATCCATTCACTGAAGGTACAATGAAGAAGAACGTAAGACCGTTAATTAAAATCTTAAATAGTTTCGACGATAAAAATATGTAATTCCAAAAGCCTTGCGAGTCGCAAGGCTTTTTTCTTGGAAATTGTCAAATTGTTTAGAATTGTTTACTTCATAATATATTATAATTACTAAAAAAATCTGCGAATTGCAGATTTTTTAGTAAAAGTTTAATAAAATTTAAATAATTTTAATAATAAAAAAGCACTTAATTATTTCAAAATCTTTAAATAAAGTCAATAGATTAGAAAGTTCGTAAAAATAAAGGTTTGATAAGCTTTTGCTGTATCAAACCTATGTTTTAATATGGTGCACGAAATGAGAATCGAACTCACACGGGAAATCCCATACGCCCCTCAAACGTACGCGTCTACCAGTTCCGCCATTCGTGCGTCTTTAAGATTATATAATAATGCATAATTTTATACAAATAAAAAAATTAAAATAGTATGTATTAAAACTTAATTATTTATATAAAAGTGCTAAAATAAACAATTGAGGTGTAATTATGAAAGAAATATTAGTTGAAACGAGTGCTAGACATATTCACTTAACCCAAGAAACATTTGAAGCTGTTTATGGTAAAGGTGAACATTTAGATGAAAAACATGTTAAAAAGTATTTATCACAACCTGGTCAATTTGCAAGTGATGTCAAATTAACAGTTGTTGGACCAAAAGGTGAATTAACTTGTTCTATTTTAGGGCCTTTAAGAGATCACAACCAAGTCGAGCTTTCTATGAGTGATTGCCGTGTTCTTGGAATTAATGCTCCAATTAGAGAATCTGGTGATGTTAAAGGTAGTGCTCCAGTAAAGATTGTAGGACCTGCTGGCACGGTAGAACTTGCTGAAGGTGCAATTGTTGCTAAACGTCACATTCATATGACTCCAGAAGATGCTAAAGAATTTGGTGTTGAAAATGGTCAAATTGTTTCTTTAAAAGTTAAAGGAACTGGTCGTGAAATTGTATTTGGTGATACAGTTGTTAGAGTTTCTAAGAATTATAAATTAGCCTGCCATATTGATACTGATGAATCCAATGCTGGTGCATGCGCTGGTGTTATTTTTGGTGAAATTGTAAAGTAATATGGTAAAAACCTACGAATTTTACCCTCAAGGTACCTGTTCTCGTAAAATGATTATTTCATATGAGAATGGCATTTTGATAGATTTTAAAGTAGTGGGCGGTTGTCCTGGAAATTTAGCGGGTATTTCTCGTTTAATTAAGGGGATGCCCTTATCAGAAATTAGTAATAAATTAAGAGGAACAACTTGTGGCCCAAAATCCACTTCGTGCCCTGATCAATTATCTATTGCTATTGATGAAATATTAGCAAACGAAAAGATTGCGTAATAGCATCAATCAAGTTATAATAATAAACGCTTATCAAGAATCGTTATATAGTGAGTGTAAAAGACGATAGCAACTCTTGTGATATCAAGTAAGTGCTTCTCGCAACAAGATTCCCATCTTGAATGATAAGTTGTGAACAAAGCTTTTAAAAAGCAGTTCTCGTATGGGAGCTGCTCTTTTTTATACATTTTGGAGGTTTTTATGAAAGAGAAAATATTATTTACGAGTGAATCCGTTAGCGAAGGCCATCCTGATAAAATTTGCGATCAAGTTTCAGATGCTATTCTTGATGCTTGTTTAGAACAAGATCCAGAATCGCGTGTTGCGTGTGAATGCTACGCGGCTGAGAATTTTTTACTAATTGGCGGTGAAATTACGACAAAAGCCAAAGTTGATTATGAGGCGGTCGCACGCAACACAATCAAAAATATTGGATATGATAAAGACGAGTATGGTTTTAATTATAAAACTCTTGAAATTAAACAAATTTTAACTGAGCAATCACATGATATTTCTATTGGTATTTCAAAAAAAGATCCCCTTGAACAAGGCGCAGGAGATCAAGGTATTATGTTTGGTTATGCAACCGATGAAACTGAAGGTTATATGCCTTTAGCTATTTCTATTGCCCATAAATTAGTTCGTCGTGCAAGTTCTTTAAGAAAAAGCGGTGTTTTTAAATGGTCACGTCCTGATATGAAATCACAGGTAACAGTTGATTATTCTAGTCCTTTAAAACCACGTGTGGAAACTGTTTTAATGTCTATTCAACATGATGAAAATTATAATGAAAAAGAATTTAAAAAATATATTAAAGAAGAGATTATGGAAAAGGTGGTTTCTTCTTTTGGCTTAAATACTGATTTTAAAGTATTAATTAATCCTACTGGTAAGTTTGTTATAGGTGGTCCAAAAGGCGATGTTGGTTTAACAGGTAGAAAGATTATTGTTGATACATATGGTGGTAGTGCATGCCATGGTGGCGGTAGTTTTTCAGGTAAAGACCCATCAAAAGTTGATCGTAGCGCGGCCTATTATGCTCGATATATGGCAAAAAATCTTGTGGCTGCTGGAGTCGCCAAACGTCTTGAAATTGAAATTTCATATGCTATTGGCGTTGCTGAACCTTTATCAATTTCAATTTCAACTTTTAAAACGGCCAATTATTCAGATGAAGTTATTTTAGGGATTATTGAAAAAGTTTTTGATTGCCGTCCTGGTGCCATTATCAAGGCTTTTAAACTTAAAACTCCTGATTTTAAATACTTGGATATTGCTGCTTATGGTCATTTTGGTAGAGGAGATTTAAATTTACCATGGGAAAAATTAGACAAAGTAGATGAAATTAAAGTATTATTAAAGAAGGAAGCAAAATTATGAATAGTAAATCAAGAAAAATAATTGATATAGTTACTGTAATATTGGGATTATTAGGTATTTTATTTTATACCTGGTATGCCGTTGTTGATACGTATGTTCAATATCAACAAAATACCTTTGAAAGCATGTATAATGTTTTCTTCTATGTTGTTTTTGTTGGAGCCATGGTAATGATTGCTTTTGCTTTTTATAACAAAAACAAAATGCGTTTTATAAATGGGTGTTATACATTCTTTATTTCTTTAGCTTTAACAAATCTTGTTGATTTAATTGTTATGTTCGTTCGTAACGAATATTCGCCTTTAAGATTAATTGTAGATATTGTTTTGGGAATTTGTGGTGTTGTCGCTTTTATTGATATTCGTCGCAATATTTCATCATTTGATGGTCGAAAGCCAATTCTATTTATGATTTGTACAAGTTTGATTGCGATATTTTATATTGTTTCTTCAGCTTTATATTTTTCGGTTCTTCCATTTTTTACAACTATTGATGTATTTGACTACTTATTTGGAAGTTTTGGTTTAGCTTTATTCTCTTTGTCATTACTTTCATCTGGTTTTAATCTTAGTCACTATTATTGATTTCTGAATTGATCGATTTTTCTATTATTGTATTTAAAAAAATAGAGTTGTACTTTATAATATTAGTAGAGACGTACATATTAAATAATAGGAGGACGTACGATGGATATTCAAGTAATTGGAAAGAACATCACAGTCACCGAAGGCATTAAAAATGCTGTTGAGAAAAAACTCTCGAAGATGGAGAAGTATTTTCGTGCCGGAAGCGATGTTCATTGTAGAGTTGTTGTAAGATCTTATAAAGTCGGTGCAAAAGTTGAGGTAACAATTTTCACTCCAGTTTATGATTTCCGTGCGGAAGTTATAGATGAGGATTTATATGCTGCTATTGATTTATCAGTTGATAAACTCGAAGGTCAAATGCGAAAAGTCAAAACAAGAATGGATCGCAGCAAAGACAAAGTTGGCTTTGGTAAAGCAGTAGCGGAAGAAGAAATCGAAGATCTTGATGAAGAAAAAGAAAAAGCTGAATTGGTAAGAACAAAATCTATTTATCTTGATCCAATGACCTTAGATGAAGCGGTTAATAGAATGGAAGCCTTAGGACATTCTTTCTTCATTTTCTTAGACAGTGAAGATAATAAAGTTTGTGTCTTATACCGCAGATTTGAAGGCGGCTACGGCATTATTCAAGTCGAGAACGAAATTAAGTAAATTTATTAAGTGGTCTATTCCCAAATAGGCCACTTTTTTCATGCAAATTTTTGACAATTGTGCAAAAAAATAAAGATTGGTTGAGTTTTTTATGTTTTTAGTTTTTGCAAAAACCTGTATCATTTTTATTATATTGTGCTTTGATTTGTATGAATTTGTCATATAATAGAGTTATGCCAAAGATACTTGCAACGGATCTAGATGGAACATTATTTTATCCTCGTAGATTTTTTGGAATGATATGTCGAAAGAACCTTAAAATGGTTCGTCGTTTTATCGACGAAGGAAATATCCTTTTGATAGTTTCAGGCCGAAATTATCTATCGGGATTAAGGGTCGCCAAACGTATTGATCGTAAAGTGGTTCTTTTGGGTTGCAATTCTTCGTTAATTTGCGAAGATAATAAATTAATTTCAGATACATGTTTTAACAATGAAGAATTAAAACAATTCCTCAATTATATTGATGATACATTTAAACCAAAAACTTATGTCTTAATGACAGATAAAGATAATCTTCTTATGTATTGCAAAAGAATTCGTTTCTTTACGAAATTATTTTATCCGGTATGGGCTTTTGCTCAAGGCAGTTACTATGAGCCTTTTAGAATTAATAAGAAGGATTATCTCTATCAATTAGATCATAATAAAATTTATAAAGTTATGATATTTTTAGGTGTTGGCAAAAAAGCTAAAGCATTTGCAAGTATCGCGAATAAATACATCAATGCAAATAAGCCATTTTGTGAATCTTCTTGGACGTCAAGCTCACTTGAGTTAACGCCATTTGGTATAAATAAAGCTAGTGGAATTCTTAAATATATTGAGTCAAAAGGCTATTCTAAAAATGATGTATATGTTGTTGGCGATGGTGGAAATGATATCGTGATGTTTAAAGAATTTTATGAACATAGTTTTTGTATGAAACACGGAATGGCTAGTGTTGGAAAGTATGCTAAGCACATTATTAACAAATATACTGATTTAGAAAAATTTTTATTTGAGGAAAATAAATAATATATTTATTTTAAGATTTTATATATTTGTGGTAATATAAGTTATGTCCCATCGCTTTTAATGTGCGAAAATGTCTAAAAAAAGAGGTATTTATGGAAGAAAATCAAAAAGAAAATCCTGTAAGTGGAACAGCTGATAATACTGATTTCAATTTCAAAAACAAGATTTCAAATGTTATTACAAGTTTTGTTTATTATAATTCTTTACTTCGTGATACTTTAGAATATTGTGTTAACAAGAAAGTTTATAATGTCGATGCTTATAAATATCGTCAAAATGGTATTATTAAAGAACTTGAAATCGACAGTGCTTTACATACATTTTTACTTAATAACAGAGAAAATGGTCAAAAATTACTTGATCGTTTAATTGATTTTGGTCAATTAGTTTATGGTGAGGATTCAACAATTTTACATTTAGCTGATGATGGCTTACGTGTAGATGCTGCTCAACATATTACTATTATTGAAAATGTTGTTACTTTACATGAAGAAATTTCTTCAATTATTAAAGTTCACACTGATTATGCAGCTAAACAAAATTTACTTGAACCAGAGATTGTTGATTTATTAAAGAAAGACGAAGCTTATTATCGTGGTGTCGTTTTATTTACCATTCTTAATGAATTAGAATTTCAATTTGGTGAATATAACAAGGCTCGTCGTGATGCCAAAGGTGAAAAAACTGCAGCCAGTAATTTTATTGAACAAGATATTTCAAAATTAATTGGTTTATATAATTTCTCTCGTCAACATGCCACTATTACCGAGGAATCATATACTAAAGTTCTTGATTTAGAAAATTCCATTATTGAAATGACAAGTGGACGTCGTGATTTACCTGCTGGCAAAACTTTCAAAGATGAATTTGAAGCTTGTCGTGCTGCTTCTATTGAATTTATTTCAAAGAACGAAATGCCATGGAGAGCCATCTTTATGACCTGCATTAAGTCATTAGTTAATGAGATTAATGCAAATAAAGCAAATAATCCTACTCCAGCTGAACCAGTTGTCCAACCTAAGAAAGTTGAACCAAAGCCTGTTGAAGAATCTAGCAAAGGAATTGGTGCGAAATTAAGAGCTAAAGCTGACGCTTTACAAAAAGAATTAGACGAGGGGAAGAAGAACTAATATGGCTAGCGTAAAGAAAACTGAAACTAAAAATCTTACTGGTAAAGAAATTACCTGGTATGTTATCGCTTCTTTATTTCTAGTAGCTGGATTTACTCTTGCTATTTTATCAGTAATTGGCGATTATATTGGTGCTGGTAACTGGATTAAACAAGCCGAAACTTCAATGGTTAGCATCTTTAAATGGAATGTTTCTTGGAGATTCTATGGTCTTGTTATTGCACTTGTTGGCTTAATTATTTTATTGATTACATTATTTGTTAACGCCAAACGTGCCGATCGTGTTGAAAACCGTGTTAGCAACCGCTCTGAACGTGTTCAAATTAATCTTGAAGCTGTTAAGGAAGCAGAAATTGTGAATGAAACTCCAGTTAATGCTCCTAATCAAGATCCTGTTGCTAAGTAGTATTTAATACTAGATATTTAAAATCTCTGCTTCAAGCAGAGATTTTTATTTTGCAAATAAAAACATCTTGTCAAAGTCCGATGGAATCGGGACAAGATGTGTTTTTTGAAATGGCGGAGAAAGAGGGATTTGAACCCTCGCGTCCTTTGACAGACCTATGAGCTTTCCAAGCCCACCCCTTCAGCCGCTTGGGTATTTCTCCATCTTTTCGCATAAAATATTATATCAATATCAATTGCTTTTGTCATCTTTTTTCTCTATTATTATTTACGATATGAAAGAAGTTAAAATTACTAAATCTAACGAAGGTCAAAGAGTTGATAAATACGTTAAGAAGTATCTTAATGAAGCTCCTTTATCTATGATATATAAATTGTTCCGTAAAAAGGATATAAAAGTAAATGATCATTGGGTAAAAAATGATTATATTTTAAAAGAAAACGATATTCTAAAAATCTATATTAAAGATGAACAATATAATGACTTTAATAAACCAATTTCTATAGTTTATATGAAACATAATTTAGATATTGTTTATGAAGATGAAAATATTTTAGTTGTAAATAAACCTGCTGAAATACTTGTTCATGAAGATAGTAAAGAAAAGGTTAATACTTTAGCGAATGAAGTTTTAGCTTATCTTTATGATAAAGGCGAGTATAAAAATGGAGATGTTTTTAAACCATCACCCGCTCATCGCCTTGATCGCAATACTTCTGGTATTATGTTTTTTGGTAAAAATAATGAAGTTCTGCAGGCTTTAGAAACATTATTTAAAGAAAAAGAAAATATTACTAAAGAATATGTTGCCCTTTGCTATGGAATTATTAATGAAAGTGGAACTATTAATAAATCTTTATTAAAGGACGCTACAAAAAACGAAGTTTACATTTCAGATAATCCTTATGCAAAGACTGCCATTACCAAATATGAACCGATTAAACGTTATAAAGATTACACTTTAACAAAAATACAAATTTTAACTGGCCGTACTCATCAAATTCGTGTTCACATGGCATATATTGGGCACCCAGTTATTGGTGATGCTAAGTATGGAAATTTTGAGGAAAATCGAAAGTTTGAAAAATTATTTGGTCTAAAATACCAATTTTTACATAGCGAATCCCTGACATTTGGGAAAATTGATGGAATTTTGGCGTATTTAAGTAATAAAAAGTTTGAAGCTCCTTTACCAAAAAAATTGCAGGATATACTATCACATTTGGTATAGTTTTTTGTATAATAATAGAGTATGGAAACAAAAGAAAAATATGAAAGATGGCTTAGTTCGCCAAATGTATCAGATTCTACAAAGGACGAACTCCGTAAAATGTCGCTCGAAGAAATCGACGACGCTTTCTATCAAGATATAGCTTTTGGTACAGCTGGTATGCGAGGACTTCTTGGCCCTGGCACTAACCGCATTAATGTTTTTACTGTTCGTAAAGCTACTATTGCTTTTGCGCAATATTTATTAAATGAATTTAAGGATGCACGCGAAAGAGGTGTTGTTATTTCACATGATAATCGTTATATGTCACGTGAGTTTACTTTTGAATGTGCAAACGTTCTTAATAAAATGGGATTTAGAGCCTTTATTTTTGACTCTTTAAGACCTACACCTGAATTATCTTTTGCTATTCGTTTTAAAAGAGCTTGTGGCGGTATTATGATTACGGCGTCACATAATCCTAAAGAATACAATGGTTATAAAGTTTATGATGAAACAGGATGTCAACTTGTGCCATCTAAGATTCAACCATTAATTGATATTATTGGTACAATGCCTGCGGAAATAGATTGCGAAGTTCCACTTTATGAATTAGCTGGTGAATTTGTTATCCTTGATTATCAAGTTGATCATGAATATGTTGCTTTAGTGCGTTCTATTCAAATTAATCCTAACCTTGATAAAAAGAATTTTAAGATTGTTTATTCTCCACAACATGGCACATCTTTTGTTAATGCTATACGTGTTTTTAAGAAATGTGGTTATCAAATGTTTCCGTTATTAAAACAATGTGCACCAGACCCAGCTTTTAGTGGCACATTAACTCCAAATCCAGAAGATGAAAGAGCTTATATTGGCTCCCTTGAATATGCAAAATTAATTGGGGCTGATTTTGTTTGTATTACTGACCCAGATGGTGATCGTGTGGGCATTGCCTCTCGTATGCGTAATGGTGAATTTAGAATTTACAATGGTAATGAGTCGGCTTGTTTGTTAATGAATTATATTTTCCAAGAGCGTGAAAGACTAGGTTTACTTTCTCATAATGGCGTCATGTATAATACAATAGTTACTTCAGCTTTAGGAGAAAAGATTGCTACTTCTTATGGTGTGAAAACTGAGCAGTTCCTTACTGGTTTTAAATATATTGGTGATCGTATCCATTATTATGAAGAAAATAGAGGACCTGACTTTGAGTTCGGATATGAAGAATCTTATGGTTGTTTAATTTCACCATTTGTTCGTGATAAGGATGGTATACAAGCAATATTGCTATATAGTGAAATGGCTTTATATTACAAACTTAAAAATAGAACTTTGGATGAAGTTTTTGATGAGATTCAACAAACATATGGTTATCATCGTGATATTACTCATTCTATTTTCTTTAGTGGCTCAAAAGGTCACCAAGATATGTTAGATATTCTTGATGAAATTCGTAATCATCCACTTGATATGCTTTGCAATAAACGTGTAATTAAGATTAATGACTATGAAAAACAAGAATCTTATCATGATGGTAAAGTTACAAAGATCTTAAATTTAGATGTGAGCAATGTTGTTAAATTTTTCTTTGAAGATGGCTCGTCTATTTGTGTTCGTCCTTCTGGAACCGAACCAAAATGCAAATTCTATATTGAAGCTGTTGCAGATTCAAACGAAAAAGCAATTGCTCTTGAAGAGCAATTGTTTAATGACTTTATAGCACACTACAATATTAATTATTAATTTACTCTAAATGTTCTTTAAGATATAGGGCAATACCATTATGGTTATTGTCCTTTTTTGTGGTTGTTTTAGCAATTTTTAGCAATTCTTTAGAAGAATTTATCATAGCAATGCCATGCTTAAAATTGCTTATTAATTCAATATCATTGTCAGAATCGCCAAAGGCGTAAACATTATCTAAACTAATATTTAAAGATTCAGCAAGTTTAGCAATGCCAGTGGCTTTATTTTGATTAGTATGATAAATTTCACAATAGTCGCCACTTTGCCAAAATCTTAATGATAAATTTGGATAAGGATCAGCTATAGTTTTTAAAAAAGAGTGAGCTTCTGCTGTGTTTTTACACTTAAAAATACAGGTAAAAGGATCTTTTGATAATATCTTCGAGACGTCACCGTAATGAACTTCCATATTCTTTTGTAAATAAAACAAAAATAGAAAATCATCTTTATTACTAACCCATATTTCAGAAGAAGTTTCACACATGACACAATCAAAATATTCACGAGGAACACTCGCTATTATTTTTTTAATATCTTCATATGGATAAGGGGTGTTTAATATAGGCTCAATAGAATTATTAGGAACAGTAATTAAAGAACCATTATAGCAAACAACTGGTGTTTTAAGTTTTAATTGATTGTAATATTTAATCAAAGCTCGATAAGGACGGCCACTAGTTAAAACGATATAATTACCAAGTTTTGATAATTTTTTAAGATATATCTTTGTTTTTAAAGAAATAGTTTTTTTATCAGTTAAAAGTGTTCCATCTAAGTCTAAAGAGATTAGATATTTATTTTTTAGTTTCATAGATTCCAACAATATTTTTAACCTTTGATAGTGTTTCTGAAGCAATTTTTTTAGCTTCGATAGCACCTTTATTTAAAGCGTCATCAATAGCATTTGTTTTAAGTATCTCATTATATTTTTGTTGAAAAGGAATAAGTTCAGCACAAACAGCATCGGCCACTTCTTTTTTAAAAGCCCCATATTGATGGACATCTTTAAATTTAGCTTCTGCTTCTTCAATTGAAATATCTTTTAAAGAGGCATATATTGTTAATAAATTCGAAATACCTGGTTTGTTTTCACGATCATAAATAATATCACTGCCAGAATCTGTTGTCGCTGACATAATTTTTTTACGAATAGTTTTTTCATCATCTTTAAGGAAAATATCACCTTTTGGATCTGATTTTGACATTTTTCGAGTTGGATCTGATAACGACATAATGCGCTTGCCAGTCTTACCAACGACCGCATTAGGTTCTTTTAGTATATCGGTGTTGAATTTTTCATTAAAACGATGAACGAGTGTACGAGTAAGTTCAACGTGTTGAACTTGGTCCTCACCCACAGGAATAATATCGGCATCGTAAAGAACGATATCACAAGCCATTAAGACCGGATATGAGAAAATACCTAAACCAATAGCCGACTTCTTCATTTTAGAAGCGTGATCTTTAAATTGTGTCATTCTTGATAATTCGCCCATATAAAGGTAATTCATCATAATGGCGTTTAATTCAGCATGCTCACTTACCATCGATTGTAAAAATATATGGCATTTTGAAGTATCTAGTCCACTTGCTAAATAAAAGGCAACAAGATCACGTGTATTATCATGTAAGTCTTTTGGATCGATAGGTATGGTTAATGCATGTAAATCCGCAACAAAAAAATAACATTCATAGTCTTCTTGCATCTTTTTTAAATTTCTTAATACACCGATATAATTGCCTAAAGTTAATTTTCCAGTTGGTTTTATACCAGTTAAAACAGTTTTCTTTTCCATAACATTATAATTATACACATTTTAAAATTAATTGTCTTTATTAATTAAGGTTATTAATCTTCAATAATAAAAGTAAAAAAATATAAATCCGCAGTTTGCAAATATTTGGGAAAAAATTTTTATTATATTTTTAAATTCACTGCAGAACTGAATTATTCTATTTCTAATTATTCCCTTTAAAAAGCCTCTATTTTATATTAAAATATATGGGCAAAAGGAGTGATAACATGATAAAAATTTATACAAGCCCAAGTTGTTCTAGCTGTCGTAAGGTAAAAAAATGGTTTGAAGAACAAAATATACCTTTTGTGGAGAAAAGCATATTCTCTCCTTCTTTAAATGTTAAAGATTTAAAAGAAATGGTTTCTAAGAGTGAAAATGGTACTGATGATATTATTTCATCTCGTAGCAAAATTATTAGAAGTTCCCATGTTAATATTGATGAGATGAAATTTCCAGAATTCTTTGAATTTGTTAAGAACAATCCATCAGTATTAAAAAGACCAATTATTGTCGATGATCGTAAAATTCAAGTTGGTTATAATGCTGATGAAATAACTGCTTTTATTCCACAAGCTCGTCGAATTGCAGCATTAACTTGTAACCCAAAGAATTGTCCAGATTATCCTAATTGTCCTCATGCTAAAGATCAAGCCGAATAAAAAAATCCGATTGTTTGTTCAATCGGACTTTTTTTATTCATGATTAATTATTTTTTTAATTCATTTAAAGCACGAGCTTGTTTGCTTACTTTATTTGCAACAAAATCAATGCCACACTCTTTGCAAATACTCTCAATATCGTTTTGAGCTTGTAATGCATTGTTAGCCTCTCTTTCAAGCTCATAGTCGATTTTTTTACCATAGGTATTTTTATCAACTGAAAAAACATATTCGTTGAGCTTAACATCAGTTCTATCAGTGGTTAAACAAGCCAAAATTTTAAAACTTTCAACAGTATAGCCAAGCATAACTAAGAAAGATTGAATTTTTGTCTTTGGGAATTCATTCTTTTGCTGCATTGCCTCATATTGTTCTTTAGAAATACTTTCAGTTTTTTCAAGAAGACCTTCAGCAATTGGTGTTTTTAAAGTTAACTCGTATTCTTCTTCTAATTCACGAATACGTAAAGAAGCGCCATGAGCACGTAACTCTAGGTTATCATTATCAATATAATAATTTGTTTGAATATACTCTTTTTGAATTTGATTCTTAAAATGTTCTTTAACAATTTTGTAAGCTTTTTCGTTTATTAAGACTTTTGCTTCAATTTCAATATTAGTTGCCATATTGTGCCCTCTTTTTTACTATTTTATGATACTATAATTATAGTTTAATTTAAAGTAAGGGGCGTTAAAAAATGACAAAAGAAGAATTAGAAACACTATTAATTGTAATTGCTGCCGTTGGCGGGGTGGTTTCTGTCGGAATTTTTATTTGGACATACCTTACTTATAAAAAGAATTTAAAAATTGTTAATTCCCTTGAACAACAAGCAAAATTTGATCGTGAGTTTTTCTTAACCGCCTTAGGTGGTAAAAACAATGTTATTACTTGTAAGGTAGTTGTTGACCATCTTGAAGTTTCTTTAAAAGATGATTCTAAAGTGGTTATAGATGCGATTAAAACTTTTCCAAAACTAAAAAAATATACCCTTTCGAATAATGATATATTTCTTTATTTTGATGATGTAAATGAAATTTATAATAAATTATATAATTAAATCTAATTTTATTAAGTCTTTTTCCAGTTCTTCTAGTGGTAATCCAACGACATTATAATAAGAGCCTTTAACTTCTTTTATAAGATTATATTCTTTATCTTGCACTCCATAGGCGCCAGCTTTACCTTTCCATAAACCACTTTCGATATAGGTTTGTAAGGCTTGTTTCGAGTTTTTATTAAAAACGACAATGGATTTTATAGATTTTGTAATTTCATAATCTTTATATAAAATGCAATAAGAAGAAATTACAATATGTTTTTTACCATTGAGTTTCATTAACATGGATTCGGCAGCCTTTTCATCGGCTGGTTTTCCCATTACTTCATGTTTTAAAATAACAACTGTATCCGAAGCTATCACACAATCGTTTTTATGTTCATTAAAAACACTATAAGCTTTTAGCTTAGCTAAATTACGCGAAAGATCGCTAATTTTAAAAAACTGATTTTGACTTTCGTCAAGTTTAGGTTCGATACATTTGAACTCTTTAACGATACGAGATAACAGTTCTCTACGACGTGGAGAAGTAGAAGCTAAAATAATCATATATTTTTTGACATAATTACAGGAATAATCATTGGGTTTCGTTGCGTTTTCTTAAAGAAATAGCGACTAACAACAGATTTAATATCGTTTTTAATTGCAGCAAAAGTAACTTTATTTGAATGCATAAGTTCATTCAAGGAATCTTCTACACGTGTTGATGCGTGTCGGACTAAATGGTCTTTATATTGTCCTTCAGCAATAAAACCAAGAGTTTTTACAATTGGTTTACCAATTAATTGGTTAGCTTTTGGATCGATGGCGACCATTACTTCAACCATGCCATCTTCTTTTAAAATTTTACGGTCAGAAATAATGGCAGTAGAAATACCGGTGATGTCGTTCCCATCAATAAAGATATCTTCGGCTTGAACACGACCTTCTTCACGGACTTTATGATTTTGCATTATTAAAACATCGCCGTTTCCACAAATAAATATGCGACTACGGTCGATACCAACTTGAACAGCAATATCAGCATGTGACTTTAACATATAATATTCGCCATGGGCTGGCATAAAATATTTTGGATTTAAAAGTTTGAGCATTAATCTCAATTCTTGTTTACGCGGGTGACCAGATGAGTGAATATCACTAAAAAGAGAATTAGTGATAACAATGCATCCTAATTTAGTCAAAGTGTTAACAACGCGATTAATTCCCATTTGGTTACCTGGAATAGGGTTAGATGAAAAAACAACTGTATCGCCTGGCTTAATTTTTAAAGCACGATGTTCGCCATTAGCGATGCGTGATAATGCAGCCATTGGTTCACCTTGTGAACCAGTGCAAAGAATGACAAGTTTATCATCTTCAATTCTCCAAATATCTTCTTGCGCCACCAACTGATCATCAGCAATTTTGATATAACCATATTTTCGAGCAAAAGTCATAACATATTCCATTGAACGTCCAATAACAGCAACTTTACGTTTGTGACTGATGGCAGCATCTGTTATTTGTTGAATACGTGAGATGTTGCTAGAGAAAGTTGAAACAATAATACGTCCATTAGCTTTTGAAAATATTTCATTAATTGAAGAAATGACATTTTTTTCACTTGGAGTATAACCTTCTTGCGCTGCATTAGTGGAATCTGATAAAAGTAAATCAACACCTTCTTCCCCAATACGTGCGATTTTTTGTAAATTAATATCGGGTCCAACTGGAGTTAAATCAATTTTAAAGTCGCCTGTATCAACAATACGGCCCGCTGGAGTATCTATAACAATACCAAATGAATCAGGGATAGAGTGTGTAACTCTAAAGAAATTGACAACAAACTCACCGAAGTGGAGAGTATCGTTTTCATCATATTCAACAATCTTTACATTTTCCTTAATGCGGTGATCTAATAATTTTTCACGAATAAGAGCCGCAGCTAAACGTGGAGCATAAATTACAGGGATATTGACTGATTGCACAAGAAAAGGAATACCACCAATATGGTCTTCGTGTCCATGTGTAATTACAAGACCCTTAATTTTTGATTGAGAATTTTTTAATTGTGTGTAATCAGGTATAACATAATCAACACCAACAAGATTTTCTTCTGGAAATCTAACACCGGCATCCACAATTAATAAATCGTTGTCTGATTCAACACAATAAGTATTCTTTCCAACTTCACCTAAGCCTCCAAGTGCATAGATTTTTACAGGAAATGATAAGATTTTATTCGCCATTAAAACACCTCTTAAAAATTGTAAATATTTAAAACTTACTTCATAGTTATATTATACTGAAAAACCCAAATAATCAATCTTATATTAAAATAGGTTGTGGATCATTACCGATTTTTGGCTCACGGCCAATACGATCATAAAATAAGATACCATTAAGGTGATCTATTTCGTGTTGTAAAACGATGGCAATATATCCTTTTGCTTCAATAATTACATCCTTATTTTGTAAAATATCAAAGGCTTTGACTGTAATATTTTCGTTACGATATACAAGGCCAGGATGTTCTTCATCAACTGATAAACAACCTTCGCCGTCTTTTATGGCACAAAGTTGAACACTACTTCTTGTAATAATAGGATTAACTAATGCATATTTTGTAGCTTCAGTTTCATTTCCTTTATCATCATAATTAGGGCAATAAACAGCGATTATACGCTTATTAATACCAATTTGCGGGCCAGCCAAACCAACACCTGAACGAAGATGATGTTGGGAAGAATATTCTGAATCTTGTGACAATCTTAAATATTCAACCATATCTCGACCAAGACGATAATATCTGTCCTTTAATGGAAACTCAATAGGTGTTGAAGGGACTCTTAAAGATTTTTTATTATCTTTTATAATTTTAAATAACTTATCCATACTTTATAATTATATATGTAAAATATATAAAAGTGCAAAGAGATAACATATTATGGAAGATAAATTAATTCTAGAAGTTTCAAAATTAAATGAGATGATTAAAAATAGTGATGAATATCATGTTTTTAAAGAATTAGATTTAAAAATTAAAAACTCAGATGAGGTTTTATTAGCTGCTCAAAAGTTGCAAAAATTTGAAAATGAATATGGTGATGCAATTAAGAATAATTTAAAAAATAGTGATGAACTGCAAAGAAAAGTATATGAAGCTAGCAAAAAATTAAATGATATTCCATTAGTAAAACAATATAATAAAGCTTATCTAAAGTTAAAAGAAATCTATGATCAAATTAATATAGATTTAATTTATCCATTTAATGTTAAAATTGAAAGAGGCAAGAATGATTAAAGTTGTTTCTGGAAAATATCGGGGGCGTAATCTATTTACACCAAATACCGATTTAACAAAACCTACTAAATCCATGTCGCGTGGTGGAGAGTTTTCGGCTATTGCAAATAGCCTTGAAAACTCAACTGTTCTTGATTTATTTGCAGGTTCTGGAGCTTTAGGAATTGAATCCTTAAGTCGTGGGGCCAAACATGTTATCTTTAATGATATTTCGAAAGAAGCTTGCCAAGTAATTAAGAAAAATTTAATCATGTTAAACGAAAATAATTATGATTTATTCCAGTATGATTATCATAAAATGCTAGATTTTTGTGGTGAAAATAATCTTATTTTCAATATTGTGTTTCTCGACCCACCTTACAAAAATAACTGCTATTGTGAAATAATTGATACTCTAGTCTCACAAAATAATCTTTCCAATAAAGCTATTATTGTTCTAGAATTAAATGGTGATATCGATTTAAGTAAATATGATTCAACTTTTACTTATAAGTCCTATCGTTATGGTTATAGTGTTGTTTATATCATGAGGAGAATTTAACTATGAGAATTGCAGTGTATCCAGGCAGTTTTGATCCCATTACTAATGGACATTTAGATATTTTAAAAAGAGCTTATCATTTATTTGATAAAATTATTTTACTTGTGGCCGATAATTCAAATAAAAATTGTGTCTTTAGTGTTGACGAAAGAGTTGCTATGGCAAAAGAAGCCGTTAAAGACTATCCAAACGTCGTTGTTGATTCTTCGAGCGGTTTAACTGTGGCTTATGCTAAAGAACATGGGGCAAAAGTTCTCATTCGTGGTTTGAGAGTAGTTAGTGATTTTGAATATGAACTTCAATTAGCTAAAACTAATGAGTTTATAGACCGAGATGTTGATTGTATTTATTTCATGACTCATAGTGAAACATCCTTTATTTCATCGAGTATTATTAATGAATTAAAAAAGCACAAAGTCGATGTTTCGACACTTGTGCCTGAATGTGTTATTGAAATGTATAAGAAAAAGTTTGGAATTTAGTTTTTTTTAAATCTAATAATTGAAAGCATTCTTCCGGTAGGATTGTTTCTCATTGAAGAATAAAATAAATTGGCGTTTTCATATGTATCATATTTTGAAAGAATAATATGATCGGATGGAACGCCTTCTTTTCTTAATTGAAGGAAATTCATTAAATTAACATCAAGATGCATAATTCCCGATTCAACTTTAACACAGCACAAATAGCCAATATTCTCAGCTTTCTTTAATTCTTTTTCAGTAATATTGATATGTGAAAAAGCAATGCCTGGACCAAAGAACGCATAAATCTCTTCAGGTTTAACGTTTTCTTTATGAATTAATGTTTTTATAGTTTGGCGTGTTATTTCTAAAAAAGAACCTTTAATAGAAGAATGAATAGCAGCAATTATTCCTTTATTAGGAACGTATAAAAAGATTGGTACACAATTTGAATGAATAATAGATAACACCAAATCCTTATTATATGTATAAAAAGCATCGCCTTCACGGCCATCAATTATAGAGTCTAATTTGATAATATTTTGACCATCTAACTGTTTTGGGATGATTAAATTAGCTGGTACAATTCCTAATTCCTTAATAAAAAGCTCTCGATTTTTAAGAACATTCTTTGGATCGTCTCCAACTCCATATGACATATTAAAACTATCATAAGGTATTTCGGAAAACCCACCTTGACGGGTAGTTGTAAGAATTTCTATTTCATCGAAAGGGATTTTATTAATGACGTATGACATAATTAAGCGTTTTTAATTACAAAGTCACCTGTATGATTCCAACAATCAATTAATGTACGAGCTTTAGCTGTTGCAGCTGAGCTATCATCGCCTTCATTTGGAACGTTAAATAATAATTCACTGACACCATCACGGCCTTCAGCAGTGAAATCAATTAATAAAATAGTTGGGGTTTGGAAATTTTGGACATCAGCAGATTCAAAGTAGCCTAATTTTGTCTTATCAACTTTGCCTTGAATGTAGTAATCAGTATCTTGAATATTTGCTGAAGCAGTATCAAAGAATTGTGGATAGTTATCTAAGAATTTACCAAAACCTTTTAAAGTAGAGTTATTTGTATCGTTTGTTACAGATTCGTCACAGAAGATAGTGACCATCTTAAATTGTTCGCCGCTAACACTTGGAACATAATAACCAGAATTCCATTTTTGTTCGAGAGTTTCAAAACCGGCTTTAGCTTCTTGGCAAGATGTGCATTCTTTTTGAACAAAACTTAAAAAGAATTTATTGGCAGGAAGACTAGCAATGTATTCGTTTTTCTTGGTTGTATCACTTGTTGAAGTAGCACCAATTAAATTTTGCATAAATTTGCCAGCTGCTGACTTATCTTCACCAGAAGCCGAAAGAATACCTTCAAGTGAAACTTTAAATCTATCGTAATAAGCGTTAGTTTCAGATTCAGTACTATTGAGGCCATTAATCCAATTCACAAATGGGGAAATTGAGAAAACAATGGCAAAAACAACACCAACAATTAAAAGTGGTTGAATCCAAGCAGTTTCTTTAATCCAACGCCATAATTTTATAATAGGTGAAAATATCTTTTTCATATTAAATGTAAGCTCCTTAAAATAATGCTTTTTAATGATAACATTGAAAAACCTTTTATGCAATTATTAATATTATAAATATTAATTGATTCTTGATGAATTAAAAAATATTTGTATTATAATTATTGACATGAATAATTACGAACTTTTTAAGAAAAACCTCCATTACTACTTTCTAGATCATAAATTTCTACGTATAGGCTCTGAATGGAGTTACATGTTTTTCATGTGTACCCTTAGTGCTTTTATTTATGCTGTTGGATTTCGATCCTTCATTGCTGTCAATGCAAATGTTCCAATTGCTCACTTAGCAACTGGTGGCATGTCTGGTATTTCGCAATGTATAATCATCATTTGTGAATTATGTGGCATTACTGCAAATTATAATACATTACAGGCTATTTTCTATGTTTTATTAAATATTCCATTATTGGTTTTCTCATTCTTTAAAGTAGGTATAAAGTTCTCTATTTTTACTTCATTAAACGTTATTTTGTGCTCCTTATTTATTAATTATTTACCTTATGAATTTTTAGATCAAATTGCCCAATTAATTAAAGATGATTATCTTGCTCGTTCTGTATTTGCTGGTATATGTACCGGATTATCGAGTGCGATTGCTTTTAAGGGCAACCTTAGTGCTGGCGGTGTTGATATAATCGCTTATTATGTTGCTTTGAGACGTTCAGAAACAAGTGGCAAATACATTGTTATTCTTAATTTCTTTGTTATTTCTTGTTTTACTTTATTAACTGGTATTAAGTTAAATGTTCAAGATCCTGCAAATGGTGGTAGCAACTTTGCATTAGCTATTGTTACAGCATTATTTAGTATCACTTATCTTTTCATGTCATCGCTCGTTGTTGATGCAATAAATGTAAGAAATAAAAAAGTTCAACTTCAAATTGTTACGAATAATGAAAATATTTATAAAATTATCGTTTCAAATTTACCTCATTCTTGCACTATCGTTAAAGGAGTGGGTGGCTATACTAAACAAGACAAATTTATTATTTATGCTGTTGTTAGTAATAGTGAAGTTAGTGGTATCGTTAAGAAGATACGTACAATTGATCCATTCTCGTTTATTATGGCAATTTCTTTGCGACAAGTTTATGGTAGATTCTTCATTAAGCCTATTGAATAATGAAGTTCTGCAGGGTTATTTAAAAATTTTAACGCCAAGAAAAAACTTGGCGTTTTTTGTTTTAATTGGAAAATTGAATATAAAATTAATGCAAAACGGCATATAAATATACAATTTAAGACTTTTACCTAAAAAAGAAACTTCATTTATGTTTATAAGCCTATTAAATACTTTTTTTATCACAATACCATAATTAAAAATGGAGATATTCATTTGTTATTTCTATTTCTTCTTTGAATAAGCCAAAACAATAAATCCAATAGAACCTCATCAGCTCTACCGTTTGTTATATCGTAATTGCAAATTCATAAGAGATATATATTATTCAAATTTAAAACGTAATGGCGGAGAAAGAGGGATTTGAACCCACGCGAGATGTAACTCCCCTATCAGTTTTCGAAACTGACCCCTTCAACCACTTGGGTATTTCTCCGTGCTTTATTATTATATATAAATTTCAGTATTTTAAAAGATTTATCTTAAATTAACATTAAAGTTCAAACATTTTTTGGGATTTATAACATAGTATGTTATAATTTTGGCATGGGATTAGAAGAGCAAATTGTTATCTTAATTGCTATTATTGCATTATTTCTAACAACTATATTTGGGTTGTTAGCTTTTTATTGTGTTAATGAGCATAGCAAACGAAAATACTTTGTTAACAAAACTTTTACAATAGATTATACAAATAAAGTTGTGAAATTCTTTAATAAAAAATATCTTGATGGCGTTTCAAGTGTTTCTTTAAATTCCTTTTATCGTTTATTTGATTTTGAAACAGGCAAAAATTTAATGAGCCTTGTTGAACAAATTTGTGAAAACGTTGAAGACGCCCAACATGTGCTAGATGTTGATGCCCTTTTAAAATTCAATACTGATACATATTATCGCGCCTTAATTGATGTAACTTCCTACAATGCTGAGAAACAAATTTTACATTGTAATTTATATTATTTTCATAATCTTCCTTTGCTTTATGGTAATGATAATAAAAAGCAAAAACGTATTAATAAAATATTTAACTCAACATCATATGATATTCAAAATGAGTTTAATGCCTCTCAATTTTTTGAAGGGGCTTCCTATATGTTTACAATTACCGTTTTAATGCATATTAATTCGTTAAATTACAATAATTATATATATGGGGAATTCTATAACATACTTGCAAAATTTGTTAAACAAGGAAAAGTAATTGTTCGCTATGATGTTAATAAATTTGTTGTTCACGATTTTAAAGTAACAACGAGATCCAATTCGTATCGTTTTATTAAACTTATTAATAATGAATTTAGTAAATTTTTAGCTTTAAACTCATTAACTCAATATGTTAGGGTAAATATCGGCATTGTTGAGCATAAATTTTTCCCACGTGACTATTTAGTTACGATGAAATATTTAAAGCAAGTGAATGAAACTGCCGTAAATCAAAACAAACCATACGTTTGTTATGAAGCCTCTAATAAAGGCAACTTCTCTTTTGATGAATCTTATCGTAATGAAGCAGAGAGTGTTATTTTAAAGAAACAGTTTAATTATAAGTTTGAACCAGTATTGGATTGCATTAATCTGAAAGTAATCGGATTCTTTACATATATCGTGCCAGATAGTAATGTGTTTAGCGACTTTAATGAGTTAAAACTTTATGCGTATAAATTAGAGTTAGGTCGACCATTATTTATGGAAGTAATGAAGTATGTAACTAATAAAGCTTCAAGTGAATTGTATGAAGTCTTTCCACGCGACACAATTATTTTTGTGAGCATTAATTTCTTAGGCTTGGATATTGCTTTAAAGAATTTAAGGTATATTAATAAAATCTCGGCGATTAAAATTTGCTTAGTGTTCTCTGAAACCGATATCTCAAAGAATTTAAGTTCAGAAGAAATAATTAATAAATTTACAGATTTAAGCAAAATATGTGATCTTGGATTGTTAGTTAGCGACCAAAGCTTAATTCTTCCTAATAATCTCTATGAAACATTTTCTTATTTTGTCTTTGACTCCCCTGAAAAAGAAAATGCTCGTTCGACATCGCATGATTCATTTGTATTGCGTAAATCAATTGAAAAAGTCTTACGTTTCCGAAAAGTTGTGGTCTTAAGAAACGTTAAAACTCCGACAGATGTTGAAGTTCGTGTGCAATCTGCGTTAAGATATTTGAGTGGTCCGGCCATTGGACCTGCCAATGAAATGTTCTTACCGGTTGATAAAAAGACTATTGATCGTATTTCGAAAATTGAAATAAAATAAAGAGGAAAATGAAATGAATCAAATTAAAAATGATGCAATTACTGGTCGCGATGTCGACTTTGCACAATGGTATACTGATATTTGTAAAAAAGCCGAATTAATGGATTATTCAAGCGCTAAAGGTTTTATTATTTATCGTCCTTACGGATATGCTATTTGGGAACAAATCCAATCTTATCTTGATCGTCGTTTTAAAGAAACAGGTCACGTAAATGTTTATATGCCTTTAGTTATTCCTGAATCTTTATTTAATAAAGAAAAAGAACATATTGAAGGTTTTGCTCCAGAAACATTAATTGCTAATGTTGGTGGTAGTGAGAAAATTGATGATCCTTTGATTATTCGTCCTACAAGTGAAACTTTATTTTGTGAGCATTATTCACATATAATTAAATCTTATCGTGATTTACCAAAACTATATAACCAATGGTGTAGTGTTGTTCGTTGGGAAAAAGAGACCCGTCCATTCCTTCGTGGAAAGGAATTCTTATGGCAAGAAGGCCATACAATGCACGCAAGTGAAGAAGAAGCACGTGAAGAGACTTTACGAATGCTCAATATTTACGATGATTTAGGAAAAGAAGTTTTAGCTGTTCCTTTTGTTAAAGGTCGTAAAACTGATAAAGAAAAGTTTGCAGGTGCTCTTGAGACTTATTCTATTGAAGCCTTAATGCATGATGGAAAAGCTTTACAAAGCGGTACTTCCCATTATTTTGGCCAAGGTTTTGCAAAAGCTTTTGATATTAAATATCTTGATAAAGATGGACAAATAAAAACTCCTTATCAAACTTCTTGGGGCGCTTCTACGCGTTTAATTGGTTCAATTATTATGGTGCACGGCGATGACAATGGCCTTGTTTTACCGCCATTTGTTGCTCCAATTCAAGTTGTGATTATTCCGATTAAAACTAATGATGAATTAGTTATGAATAAAGCAAACGAAATTTATAAAGAACTTGTTGCTGCAGGTGTTCGTGTTAAATTAGACGATAGCGATAAGTCGGTTGGTTGGAAATTCTCAGAATATGAAATGAAAGGTGTTCCACTCCGTATTGAAATTGGACCACGTGATTTAAAAGAAAATAAAATTGTTTTTTCTAAGAGAAATGATGGTACCAAAATTGATGAGAACTTGGAAAATATCCCTGCAAAAGTTCAAGATTTACTAAAACAAATTCATACTGAAATGTATCAAAAGGCTTTAAAATTTTTAGCTGAACATATTACTGAGGCCCACTCAATGGACGAACTTAAAGCCATTGTTGATAAAGGTGGTTATGCAAAAGTTATGTGGTGCGGAGATCGTGCTTGCGAAGATTTAGTTAAAGAAGCAACTGGTGCGTCTTCTCGCTGTATGCCATTAGGTGAAGTTCCTTTTGATGGAAAATGTGCAATCTGTGGTAAAAAGGCCACAAAAGTCGTACTTTTTGCAAAAGCTTATTAATTATTAAAAAATAGTGCCAAATTTTTATAAGTTATGTTATCATAATTAGGCACTAATGGAGTAATACCCAAGTGGTGAAGGGGACAGTTTGCTAAACTGTTAGGCCGGGTTACCGACGCGAGAGTTCAAACCTCTCTTACTCCGCCATTATTTAAAAATTGATCATGCTGTTGCATGATCTTTTTTTATGAAAAAAATGCATTATTTGCAAAAAATACAAAAAACTTTGCTACAATTCTTATGTTAAAGGGAAAAACTATGAAAAAAATATATTTTGCAGCTGGATGTTTTTGGGGAAGTCAAAAGTTATTTTCTAAATTACGCGGAGTAGAAGAAACTTATGTAGGATATGCTAATGGAATGAAAAATATTGTTCCTACTTATGAAATGGTAAAACATGGTAATACACATTTTAAAGAAACTCTTGAAGTTATTTATGATGAGAATATTGTCTCATTAACAACACTTTTGCGGGTTTATTTTGAAATAATTGATGTTACACGTGATGATGGCCAAGCCCATGATATAGGAGAGCAATATCGTCCAGGCATTTATTATGTCGACAATAAAGATGAAGAAATAATCAACAAAATAGCAAATCAAATAAAAACAAAATTTCCTGTTTTTAAAGTTGAAATAATGGCATTAGAAAATTTCTATTTAGCTGAAGAATATCATCAAAACTATCTTGAAAAAAATCCAAATGGATATTGTCACATAAGCAATGCCGAAATTGCAAAATTTAAATATCTTATGAAATAAAAAAAGCTGCGTTGAATGCAGCTTTTTATAAATTAATAACTCGCAAGTCTCGTATCAGAAGTAATTTGATTAATTTTAGCTTTAAAATAAGTATCAATATCAGTAAAACTATCGTTTTGCGAATTTTTACCTATACATAAAGGGAACTGATTAATATAGTTGTTAAAATAATTAAGGGTTAGTTTTCCAGAGTCTTTAATGTTATATAAAATTTCTTTATATTTAGCTTTTGATACAGCTGAACTTGGAAAACGAGATGCGTAATTATTACCTTCACTTCCGCCATCGCTTACAAGTAATGTCTTCCAATAAAGGGCCATTGTTATATAACTATTAGAATCATTCGAACTATAGCCATGTTTTTTATTCGTGGTAGGCCAAAATGATGTCATATCTTTAGCGGTATAGCCAAAGCTTTGATCTATATCATATGGAATAAAATAAGCCTTATTATCAACATTATTAAAGTATAAATAAGTATTATTATAGTTATTTCTTAGATCATCGGGTGATCCAACAATATAGGCAATAGCTTCAACAGTTGCAAAGTTTTCAAGATTAAGATAATCGCCAAGATTACTAGGTGTTACCTTCGTAGCGTCTTCATTAATGACTTTAATTAAATTAACGAGTGATTGATGAGTAGAAGATGTTTCGTTTGTCTTTAAATCATAAGGATAATATTTATTATTTAACTTATCTTCAACACCGATTTTATAATCAGCTACATAATTACCATTACTATCTAATTTGATAGTTCCATCAGTTGAAAAATCAGAACCAACATTAGTCCATCCTAATTTATATAAATCACCTTTAGAAGCGTCTTTGCCTAATCTCTTTTTAAGAAATTTTTTATCAATTGATTCAAGAATTTGATAAGTATCATGAATCGCTATGTCACTCCCATTATGTATTACAGTTGTATCTGCTAACGCAATATTAGGTGCTAAAATTCCATAATCACGATATAGTTTAAAACCAAACGCTTGGCGCAAAAAAGTAGGATCATTTGATCTATTATATTTAATATCTATCTTGCCCATCCCAGCTAATGTTCGGCTATCTCTTTCGGCTAATTTTGCTTCATCTGTCCAGGAATGGTAGAATTTTTGAAGTTCTCCCTTATACATAGTGGCATCAGAAAATGTCTCACTAACATTAATTTTAAAATGAATTTCAGATCCATTTAGCTCGCCATCACTAAAGAGCTCGGATCGTGAAAAAACGTTCCCTTTTGTACGAACTCCTACTTCATTATAGTAATACTTAGTGTCATTTAAAGTTATCGTTAAGTTTGCTGGAAAATAGACTTCAGCTTGTGGACTATTGGTTTCAGCACCATAGGAACTTAAAAACTTTAATGAATCATTATAAAACTCTAATTTTAAAGAAATTTTAGAGGTTTCGGCCCAAAAGGAATCATAAAGATCAGACCCAATTAACACATCTGAATTAATTTCGGTTAAAGTAGTAGTAGAACTTTCAGTTGATAAAAAACTGGTTGTTTCTTCAGTGCTTGGAACTGTAGTCTCATTTGTTGAAGATTCGCTTGTTTTTTCTTCAGTCGTTTTTGAACTTTCAGTTGAGTTTAAAGTTTCATAGCCATCAAAATTACAACTTGTTAGGACTAAAACAATTGGAATTAGTAATGCAATTTTTTTCATTTAATGTGCCTTCTTTTTATAAATTATAAATCTAACGACTCCAAGAATCAGTAAGAATAAACCAGCACCAAGACACAAAGAAATAATTAATGTTGTATTATCAGGAGCTTTATATAAATATGTATTTATATTAATGGCGCCGATAAGTTCATTACTTAATTTATGGGTGTTAGTAGAATCTTTTTTAATAAAATATAAAGTAGGTGTTCCGCTTAGATAGAGATCTTCGGTTTTACTACAATCTTTCGATAATTCAAAACATTTTTGATAATTCTCTTCTTCAGATAGAGACGAATCATATTGATAAGATTTTAAATAAGTTGAATATTTTTCCGCATCTAATAAATAAATAGGCAATAAATCCTTTTGAGATGTTTGCTGGGTATGAATATAAGTAAAAACCGTTTCTTTGATGTCGTTGCATTTTGAACAGTTTTCCCCATAAACATAAACAGCATATTCATCCTCAGTTTGAGAAAATAGTGTTTCATTAGTTACAGCATTAAAATCACTATATTTTGATTGAGATGGATTATAAAAACTACAACTGGTTAAGGCAATTGCTGACAAAAATATTATAAAAGGAAACAAAGTTTTACTTTTCATTTAACTAACTAGCAGAAGGAGTTGGATTTTTTGGAGTTTTTGGTTCTTCAACAATTTCTCCAGCTTTGGTAAGAGCCACCTTTGTAATAACTGGTCCGAACAATTCATATAATAATGTTGTTGTTAAAATACAGGCTAAAATCAACGAACCGATTTCCGGATTAGAGAAGGAACGAGCGGCACTTGTTGCTAAGCCAATTGCAACGCCGGCTTGTGGTAACAAGGTGAATCCTAAATATTTTTGCACATTCGGATCGCTCTTTGTAATCTTTGCTCCAGCAAACGCTCCAAGCCATTTGCCGCCGCTTCGACTGAGAACATATAAACTAGCAATAACGGCAATGGATGGTCCAAGCTTTGCATCAGCAAAGACTTTAATATTAAGGTTAGCACCACTAATAACAAAGAATAGGATATATAGTGGAACTGTAAATCTATCCATTAAAACAAGTGTTGGGTTTGGATCTTTAGCCATATTAATAAATATTGCGCCAGAAGCCATGCAGGCTAAAAGTGGTGAAAAAGCAAAAGTATATCCATTAACAACAATTGGTAAGTTAGAAACACCGACAACCACTAAGATTGCGACCATACAAAATGATAATCTATTTCCACGTGATTTAAAGAATCTTGTCGCAAAAGCACAACCAAATCCAAGAATAGCACCCATTAATAGTGAAAAGACGATTTCAAGGACTGGAATAAGTAAAACTTCTATTAAATCTAAGCCAGTTCCCTTATCAACGGTTTGGGCCACTGAAAATAATATAGCGTAAGCAATTAAAGCGGTAGCATCATCAAGAGCAACAACAGGTAATAATGTATCACAAACTGGGCCTTTGGCCTTATATTGTTTAATAACAAGTAATGTAGCGGCTGGTGCTGTTGCGCAAGCAATAGCAGAAACTACTAAAACAAATGGTAAAGGAATATCGATAACAGAGTTAGGCAAAGCGGAATTAATGCCCCACGCCGCAAGAAGAACAGCTAAAACACATAAGCCACCACCAAACGATTCAAAGCATGTAATAATAACGGCTCTTTTGCCGGTTTGCTTTAAAGATGATAAAGAAAATGAGCAACCAATTGTAAAAGCAATAAAGCCTAACGCGAGATCACTAATCCAGCTAATAGCTGAAAGTTGGTTAGCTCCATCAACACTCCATCCTGAAATATAAGGTCCTAAAACATAAGGCCCAAAAATAATTCCAGCAATCAAATAACCAGTTACATTTGGTAAATGGATAAGCTTCATTAAACGGCTTGAAAGAAGCCCTACGAGCAATGCGAGGGCAATACATAATACCTGATTCATATACTAAAAACTCCCTTGAAAATCCTCTAAGTTAATTGTCATAATTCCACCTTTAATTTTTGTAAAGTTTCCAGTGTACTTAAGAATAATATTTTTAGCCTCGGCAACTCTTGTCTCGTCTAGAACAATATTCAAAGTAATATTATCAATATTTGAATCCTGTGAAACATGATTCAAATTAATAAATATAGGATGATCTTCTTCCTCTTCTTCAATTAGTTTATGGACACTAGTTGTATGATAAACAGTGCCATTTATTCCTGAATCTTCGAGTTCTCTTAAAATATAACTCGCATCTTTGGTGTTTTTTAAGATGACAATTACTAGTTTTTTCATTCCCTTTCCTCTATACTTACATACTTATTATATAATCAATTTTTAGAATGTAAAATGTATAAAAAACAATTATAATAAATAAGTATGAAAAAGAAATGTTTATGTATTAAATGTCACAAAGTGACTGAAATTGAAGATAATGAATCTAATGTTTTTACGTGTCCTGATTGTGGAACACAGATGCCTTTGCCAAGTGCTATTCAAAATTATGAATTAGAAGTTGGTAAAATTTTGCGTAATGCCAATAAGGCCTATGATGAAGCTTATAGTTATCAAACGGCTTTAGATTTATTTAAAGAATATTTAAAGTACGAACCAGATTCTTTAGATGGTTTTATTGGATTAGTAAATTCAACTGTTCGTATATCAACTGTTTTAGATTCTCATTTTAAGGATGTCTGTAATCTTATTTCTAATAAAGATTTAATTCTTGATAATACTACCTATATTCGTTTAGGTCACTTTATTGAACAAGTTTTTATTTCTTGTTTTATCTATATTCGCCGCGCTAATGATATTTATGAAAAATCAAAGAATTTGTCTCAAAAAGCGGCAATCTGCAAAGCATTTTGGGATATAAAGTCTCTTTTTGGTATTTTAAAAGAGTCTTTAAGTGTCCTTACAGATGATGAAAGAAAAGAATCATTCTTTCTTGAAGATAGTGATATTGTTTCGTTTGAAGATATTTTAAATAGAGTGCTCGGTAATGATGAAACAATTAAAATTGAAGGAAATAAATGCTACTTATTTATTAATAATGAAAAAATAGATAGTGATAATGTTAGCAAAGATACTTTCAAAAATTTAAGTGATGATATTATCTTTATGTCCAATCCTAGTAATAAATTAGTTATTCTTGTTTTCGTTTTGCTTGGTGTTGCCTGTGCAACGATGATTGCAGGTTTGATTACAGTTTTACTTGGTTATCAAATTGCAGGTTATATTACAATTGCTGTTGGCATTGTTTTATTTGCGGGCGTATATTTTTATCATAAGATAAAACACGATAAGTATATCGAAGAAGTTAATAAATACTAAATTAAATTATAAACCTTAAGATAAGTTAAGAATTTTCTAAAAGCTTTAAATCTATGCGAAACCTTGTTCTTTTCTATTTCGCTAGCTAAACCAAGGTTCATATTTAACTCTGAACTAATAAAGATTGGATCAAACCCAAAACCGTTTGATCCTTTTATTTCATTATCAATTGAACCTTCGCAAAGACCTTCAAAATATAAAGGCTTGGTATCAATATTTAAAACGACAATGGCGCAATGATAACAGGCATGACGGTTTTTCTCGTTTTTATATTTTTTTATAATCATTTCGTTTACAAAAGGAAAACCACCATTTTCACTAGCATAACGATGAGTATGAACTCCTGGGAAATTTTGGCCTAAAAAGTCAATTTCAATTCCGCTATCGTCAGATAATATCGGTAAATTAGTGAATTTCTGCAGGGCTTTTGCCTTTATTAAAGCATTTTCTTTATATGTAGTTCCGTTCTCTTCAACTTCGATATTTAAATTTAAATCCTTAATAGAATATAAAGTAATTGGTAAACCTTTAATTAGTTCACGATATTCTTTCATCTTACTATCATTGGTGGTAGCAACTACAATTTCATAATTCATACAAATATTATAATATAAGAATATAAAAGTTTATATTCTAATTCATATTCTTTATTTATTGATTATTTCCTAACTTACTTATATAATAATTAAGCATTTTGGAAATGCTTCCATAGCCAAGTTGGTAAGGCAACTGACTGCAACTCAGTGATCGCTGGTTCAAATCCGGCTGGAAGCTCCAAAAAATGTGGTAAGTATACTTAAAACAAGAATTGCATTTAATTATTTGTTTATGCTATAATTACTCATGCGCTTAACGTAAGTAGTGCTTATGACTGCGTAGTGAAATGCGCCCGTAGCTCAGCTGGATAGAGTATCAGACTACGAATCTGAGGGTCATTGGTTCGAATCCTATCGGGCGCGCCACTTATATATTGGGATGTAGCGTAGCTTGGCTATCGCGTCTGCTTTGGGAGCAGAAGGCCGTGGGTTCAAATCCCATCATCCCAACCATTTAAAAAATTAGGTTTGATTGGTTTATAACTGATCAAACCTTTATTTTTTATAAAAAAATGTGGTAATAAACTATAATATAGTTTAGTAAAGATGAATTTATGGTGTCTATTTACTCTTTTAGAAACTTATTTTATAATATAGATTATTTTAAAAGATTATTTCAAACTATTCGAAAAAGTCTTAAAATAAATATGTCGGGAGAAAAACATATGAAAATTAATGACACTTTTGAAGGGGATAAAGTTCCTCGTCTAACAAAATGGTTGTATCCAGCTTCAACAATTGCTCGTGATGCATCATATACGTTAGTAAGTCTTTTCTTTTTAACTTTCGTTCAATTTTGCGCGCCATTAGGTTACGCAACAGAAGCAATTGGTGTTAAAGACCCACAGCTTTACACTTATCAAATGCTAGTTATCAGTGCTTTAATTATTCTTGGGCGTATTTGGGATGGCTTTAACGATCCTATTATGGGATGGATTGTTGAAAAAGTTCACTTCAGGATGGGCAAATATAAACCTTGGATTTTAATTGGTGGTTTATCAAATGCTGTTGTCTTGTTTTGCATGTTTTACTTTACCCCAACCGGTTGGTGGTATGTTTTAACATTTGTTGTTTTCTATTTATTATGGGATTTCACTTTTACAATGAACGATATTGGCTATTGGTCGATGTTACCATCGTTATCTAGTGATGAAAAAGAGCGTAACCAATTAACGACTCTTGTAAGTGTTTGTGCTTCGATTGGAGCTTTTGCAGCTGGCGGTGTTATTCCAATGGTTGCAAGTGGAAATGCTAAAAATTCTTATGCCATTGTAGCGGCTGTTATTGCAATCCTATTTGCGGCTTCTCAATCTATTCTCTTCTTCTTTTGTAAAGAACATGCTCGTGATCCAAAACAAGAAGCAGTTTCTGAAGAAACTAAATTTACGGATATGTTTAGATTAGTTAAAACTAATTCACAACTTCGTGTTGCAACTATTGTTATTCTTATTTATTATTTAGGTTCATCTTTACTTAATGGATTTGGATTAAACTTCTTCTACTTTACTTATTCATATGCGAAAGGTGGTAGTATCCAGTTCATATTTACAATTGCGTATGCTGCTGGAACAATTATTGCTCAACTATTATTTCCGCTTTTTATTAAGAAATTTACAAGGGATCAGTTATTTAAAATTTCCTTTATTGTTTTAGCGGTTGGATATGTAGTTTTCTTTTTTTATGATTTACCATTCGGTTCATCTCATCTAGTATGGTTAAAGACCTCATGGCTTGGTAGTATTGGAGACATCGTTCTTTTATCATTATTAGGTGTTACGATTTTTGCGGGTCAAGGTGTATTCTACTTAATCCTTCTTGTTATGATGACTAATACAATTGAATATAATGAATGGAAAGATAAACAACGTCGTGAATCCTTAATCTTCGCTTTGCGTCCATTAACTGCAAAGATTTCCAGTGCAATTCAAGCTGGTGTTGTTGCTCTTACATTATTAGTTACTGGTTTATATGGTGTTTCAAGTAATATTAATGATATTGAGGTTCAACGTGGCAATGGTTTTGAACAATTTGCTAGTAATGCTGTTATTGAACAAGGATTTATTGATGCAAATAACCTTACTGTTACAAAAGTCGGCGAATTAAGCTCTGAACAAGTTACTCTTTATGCTCAATACTTAGCTGATAAGAGTGTCGCAAATATTAATTGGGGTCAATTATTCGGTTTAAAGATTGCTATGACCATGATTCCGTTAGCTTTATTTATTGTTTCGTATATTTTAATTCGAAAGAAATATTTCCTTAACGAAAAGAGATATCAACAAATGGTGCTTGAAACTGAAGCTCGTAGCAAACCAGACTATGATCCAAATGTAATCGTTGGAGATGTAACAATTCATAACGAATTAGCAGCCTACGCTGCTAAAGAAAAGACTTGTAAAAAGCCTACTCCTAAAGCATAAATTAAAATACCCTTTATCATCTTCGGATGATAAAGGGCTTTTTTATTTAATTAACTTGATTTCGTAGACTTTTTCTTGATTTTGGAAGTTTACGATTATTCTACCGATACCCTCTTTTTGGGAAGTTTTTACTAAAATAGTCTGCATTCCGCCAATTAATGGTAAATTAGGATCACTAACTAATTCTATAGGTCCTTCAACTCTTATTTGAATTGGAGTTTGAATATATGGCATTACATTATTGTATTCATCAACATATTTTACTTTAACTGGAATTATTTCATAATTATCAGTCAATTTAATACTCTTATAACGAGAAGATATTTCAATATGATATGTTTTTGAAACACCTACTTTCTTAACGACAACCAGTTGACCATTACTATAACCTTCGAAAATATATGGAGTTAAATAATCCACATCTGTAACATACCTATTATATAAATCAACAATATCCTTATATTGGAGATGATACTTCAATGTAAGTTCAACAAGATATAACTTAGTCTTTTTATCCATATGAGCTATTCCAATATTACGTATTGTATTAATGGCATAGACAAATTTGCTATAATCTTTTTCTTTAAATCGAGGTTCATTAAATGTTTTTCCAATGAAATCATTTATAACGACAAGTGGGTGTGGCAAATATTTATAGTTTGATTTGTCTGGATAAAATGTATTGATATATTTATCACCCTTATAAAGTTTAATATAGTCGAGATTCGTTGCGATATATATTAAACCAGGAAGGTTTTCCGCATTGTCGCCTGCATCTAAATTTGACAAAATATCCATTACAAAATCATTACTTAACTGTGATTTATAAATGGAAGCAGCAAATTTAGGATTACGATTTATGTCCATTACACCATGATAACAAATGTGATCACCAGATCCGAAATTTCCATGAGTGTAGTAATCTACGAAACACCAGCCAATACAAGCTGATACTCTTTCATATTTATAGGCATCATTTATTACTGTTGCGTGTCGTAAGGCTTGAGTTAAACGATCAGATGAAGAATCAGTTGGTTTTGTTGAAAACATGTGTCCGTCATGTTCTGAAATAATATAAGGTTTGTCTTTATCACACGATTTGCGTGGGTCATCTAAACCGTGAGTGGTGGAACAACACGTAAAATCATTATAGGCATAAATGTCTTCCAAACATTCACTCTTTTTAAAATTACGAACGCCTAATGTCTGACGGGTGTTATCTAAAGTGTGAACAATTTGATTGGCTTTTGAATATAATTCATGATCGTCTTGAGATTCATCAATACGAACGCCATAACCAATTAAAGAAGTGTGATTTCTTTCTTTAAGAACCATTCTTTCTATAAAATTATAGAAAGTTTCTCTCCATTCTTTTTCTATTCCTATATGTTGCCATCCAGGAACTTCATCAATTACAAGTAAACCTATTTCATCACATTTATCTAAGAAATATTCACTCTGTGGGTAATGTGAGGTACGGACAATATTTATTCCAATATCTTTCTTTAAAGTTATAGCATCGTCTTCTTGTAACAATTTAGGCGCAGCATAACCAACATATGGATATACTTGATGTCTATTTAAACCGATGAGCTTTATTTTCTTGTTATTAAGATAAAAACCATCCTTTTTAAACTCAGCTTTTCTAAATCCGAATCTAATTTGTTTTATGTCTTCATACTCTTCTGATTTAAGGTGAATTTCTAATAAATATAGGTTTGGTTCATTAATATTCCATAATTTAATATCATTTACTAAAAACTCTGCAGAATTTGATTCTTTTATGACAGAACCTTCATTATTTTTGACAAGATACTTAAGAGAATATTGGCAATTTGCAGGATTATTTATTTTAACATCAACATTAACTTTTCCGTCGATTGTAGCCGTAACAAAAGCATCATCAATGTTAAGTTTGTCTTTTATTATTAAATTTACATCTCTATATATTCCACCAAATGTAAAGTAATCAACAATAAAACCAAAAGGCGGAATATTCTTATCTTCTCTTGAATCAAGAATGATTGTTAGAATATTTTGGCCTTTTACCTTATCAGTAATATCAATCTTCACTGGAAGAAATCCAGAAATATAATGTCCAAGGTATATATCATTTAGATAAATATCAGCTTGTAACATAAAACCTTCTAAATCTAAATAATATGATTTTTTAGGATCAATAGTAACATTAAATTGTTTTTGATAAGCACTTACAGTTTGATATGTTTGATCATTAAGGTAATTTAAAGGTACTTTTTCAACTGTATGTGGAAGTGAAATTATACATCCATTCTTTAATATTTCATTATTAAATAACGAAGTATAGTCTTTGATAAACATCCAACTACTATTTAATGACATTTTCATAATTTAATTTCCTTTTGGATTACTTTATTATTATATAATAAACATGAGGAAAATTTTATGATTTATACGAATAATAATTTATTTCATCTTTCAACTAATGAGACATCTTTAATAATACATGTAGATGAATCTAATCATATTGTATGTGATTATTATGGTTTTAAAATTCCGACAACTAACGATTATCGCGGTATTTTGGAGAAATGGCCATTTGCTTATGGATCAAGTGTTATTTCAAATGAATCAGTTACCAAAAATACCTCATTAGATTTAATTAGCTTAGAATATTCAAGTATTGGAAAAGGCGATTATAATGAACCCTCAATTATTATAAAGAACGAAGATGGTTATGTTTTTGATTTTACTTTTGATCGTTTTGTTTCTTTAAAAGGCGAAATTAATCTAAAAACATTACCAGCACCACATGGTGAATGCGAGGAATTAGTAATTTATCTTAGCGACAAAATTGAGAATATTGCAGCAGAACTCCATTATTTTGTTTTTGAAAAAGCAAATATTATTGCAAGAAATCTTGTCATTCGTAATCGTTCGAATAAAGACGTATCTTTGTTAAAAGCTATGTCAATGCAACTTGAAATGATCAATGATGATTATGAGTTACTTAATTTATATGGTGGCTGGGCTTGTGAGGCGAACAAGTCTGTTCAAAAGATAAATCCAGGTATTTATTTAAACGATTCTAAAACTGGTTTTTCTTCAAATAGACATAATCCTTTTTTCGTCATAAAGAATAAAGAAGCTACGTTTAATAGTGGAAGGGTCTTTGGCTTTAATTTAATTTATAGTGGAAATCATTATGAAATGGTTGAACTTAATACTTTTAATAAATTGCGTATTCAAATAGGTATTAATCCTTATTGTTTTGAAAAAATATTGGGTATTGGCAAGGATTTTGTAACACCTATAGCCATTATGTCTTTTTCAGATAAAGGTTTAAATGGATTAAGTCAAAATATGCATTATTTTGTAAATGAACATATTGTTCCATTAACATTTAAAGGAAAAGAACATCCAATTATTATTAATAATTGGGAATCGACTATGTTTAAATTTAATGAAAGCAAAATTGTTTCTTTAGCTAAAGAAGCAAAGAAATATGATATTGAATTATGCGTTTTAGATGATGGCTGGTTTGGAAAGCGTGATGATGATCACGCTGGATTAGGTGATTATAATGTTAACAGTAAAAAACTTCCACATGGTTTGGATGGTTTAGCTAAAAAAATTAATAAATTAGGTCTAAAATTCGGCTTATGGTTTGAACCAGAAATGGTAAACGTTGATTCTGATTTATATCGAGCACATCCGGATTGGGCGATTAAATGTAAAAATAGAGTTCCATCAGAAGGACGCAATCAATTGGTTCTTGATTTAACGCGCGAAGAAGTTCAAGTTTATATTTTAAAGAGCTTAAATAATATCTTGGATAGTGCAAATATTTCCTACATTAAATGGGATATGAACAGAAATATTTCCGATATGCAGGATATTTTGGGGCGTAATGGTGAATTCTATCATAATTATATGATTGGGCTTTATGCTATTTTAAAGGAACTAAATTTAAGGCATCCTGATTTGTTTATCGAAATGTGTGCGAGTGGTGGAAATAGATTTGACCTTGGTATGCTATGTTATGCATCTCAAATTTGGGCAAGCGATAATACAGATGCCGTGCAAAGAATGAAGATTCAATCGGGTTTGTATTTAGGATATCCACAATCAGTAATTTCTTGTCATGTTTGTGGGACGACCTCACAATCTGAATTGCGAGTAATTCCATTATCGACTCGTTTTAATGTCGCTTGTTTTGGAAGCTTAGGTTATGAATTCAATTTAAAAGATATAATTCCTGTTGAAGAAAAAGTCTGCAAATCTCAAATTAAATTCTATAAGGAGCATCGAAATCTTTTCCAATATGGTGAGCTTTATCAGTTAAGTGACATTGATAACGATAATAAAGTATTTTGGGAAGTTATTTCAAAAGATCGTGAGGAAGCCGTTATTGGTTATTTTAATATTTTACAAGATATTAATCATGGAACGACTATTCTAAAAGCCTGTAATTTCATTGATGATGCTAAATATCAAATAGATGTAGTTCAACAAGATTTAAGTTATAAAACCTTTGGTAATTTAGTAAATAATGTTTCAAAAGTTCATATTAATGAAAACGGAAAACTTATGTATTTTATTTCTCATCATTTTGCAATGAGTGGAGAAAAAGAAACTTATGTAGTTAGTGGCAAAATGCTTAATTCGTTTGCTGTTAAACTGATGCAAGAATGGGCGGGATGCGGTTTAAGTGAAAAAGTAAGAGTTTTAGGTGATTTTGGTTCGAGATTATTCTACATTAAGCATATAAAATAGTTATATCTATTTTCTTTTATTGTTTTTTAAATTATAATTTTTAAATGCAAGGAGGAATTCTTTATGAAGTATAAAATTATTGCAGATTCTTCATGTGATTTATATAGTGATTACATTAAAGATTCTAATGTAGGTTTTGAGATTGCCCCTTTGAAAATATTCGTAAACGGTTGTGATTTTGTTGATGACGATCACGTTGATGTTCAAAGTTTGTTACAAGAAACTGATAAGTCTAAGATAGCGGGTAAGACTTCTTGTCCATCACCTAATGATTTTGCTAGATATTACGATGATGCTGAGATTATTGTTGTGGTCACCATTTCATCTAAAATGTCTGGATCATATAATTCCGCTTTAAGTGCAATTGAATTAAGTAATAATAAGAATGTTATTGTCATTGATTCAAAGGCAGTTGCTGGTGTCATGGATTTAATTATTGATAAAGCCTATGAATTAATGAAAAGAGATAATCTTAGTTTCGGCGAATTAAAGGATGCACTCGAGGCTTATCGCAATTCTTTAAATTTGTTCTTTGTTCTTGATAAATTTGATAATCTTATTAAAAACGGGCGAATGAATAAAATTTTAGCCTATATTGCGACAGCATTATTAATTAAACCTATTTCTTATGCTTATGAAGGTCAAATTAAAATTCTTGAAAAAGTACGCACTTCGAAAGGTGCTTACAAACGCTTGGTTTTACATATTCGCAATAAAGTTGATGATGGTGCCGGTCGAACCTGTATTATTACTTATGTAAATAATAAGGAAACAGCGGAAGCAGTGAAATCAATGATTATTGAAAATTATAAATTTGACCAAGTTATTATTCGACCTGCTAAAGGTTTAACATCTTTTTATGCACTCGAAAACGGTCTTTTAGTTGGATTTTAATATTTAGTTTTTGAAAAGTCTTGATTAAATTTTGTTTGATATTTATTTACTGTATTGTATAATAAATATCGCGTTGGGTGTTTAGCTCAGCTGGGAGAGCATCTGTTTGACGTACAGAAGGTCATGGGTTCGATTCCCTTAGCACCCACCATTAATATCGAAAATGTTACAGAAATGTAACTTTTTTTGTTTTAAATTTTCAAATATTACTAGTTGTTATATAATAAGTATCATAAAGATGATTAAAGGAGAACTTTATGAGTGATCTTTCATATATCATTGTTGATGTTTTGTGTATTATTATGCTTCTTTTTGTTTTTTACAAAACTTTGCGTAATATGCCAGGCAAAAAAAGCATGTTCTTTTATTATGTGTGTATTATTTTTGGCATTCTCTTTTTAATTAGTGATTGTACATCTAATCACTTTGATGCCAATAACAATCAGCCATTTAGAACACTTAATTTAATAGGAAACTTGCTTTATTTTTCTTCGTCAATATTAATGGTGTATTCGTTTCAACTCTTTACCCTTGAATCTTGTAATTACTTTAACAATAAAGAAAAACTAAAAATAATTATTTATATCTTATTTTCTTTACCAGCAATTATTTTCTTAGCTTTGCTTTATTCAAGCCCTTCTACTCATTATATTTTTTATATAAATGACTCAGGTTATTATGTTCGTGGAAACCTTTTTTATCTTCATGTGAGTGTCTTTGTTTTATATATAGCAGTAGCGACTGGGTTTTCCATTAATGCCGGTATTAAAAATCCAAATCCATATAAGAAAAAAGAATTTTATACATTAGCCATGTTTGCTATTCTTCCTTTGATTGGTTCTATTATTCAAGTAATTAATTATCTCAGCCAAGGTGCTAATATAGGTATTACTTTATCAGTAATTTTAATTTATATGAAATTACAAGAATATCAAATTACCCTTGATGAGCAAACAGGTTTATATAATCGCACTGAATTAATGCGAAAAATTGATAACATTCCTTATAAAAATATTAATGAACATGATTGTTATTTAATTATGTGCGATATAGATAAATTTAAATATATTAATGACACATTTGGACATATTGAAGGGGATAACGCTTTAAACGTTGTGGCCGATGTTTTAAAGACCATATCGCCATTAAAAAAGAGTTTTATTGGTCGTTATGGTGGCGATGAATTTATTATCATTTATCGTACTAAAGATCCTAAGGATATTGAAACATTAGAAAAGGCCATTAATTTAAATATTAAAGCTAATGCTTTAAATTCAAAATTAAAGGATTATAATTTAGAAATGTCATTTGGTTCAGCTCTTGTAAAGAAAGATGTTCCTATTCATTTTGTTATTGAAGAAGCTGATGCTAAAATGTACGATGAAAAATTTAAAAAATATGGTAGGAGTAGAGTATGACGAGTGGTCAATTTATTAAGCAAAGAAGAGAAACTTTAGGGATGACAGTTGATGAACTTTCATCACGAAGCGGAATCGATAAGTTAAAACTCCAATCGATCGAAAATGATGTTGAAAAAGCTAATGTAGAAGACATTAAAGCATTATCCTCGGTATTAAAAACAAGTACTGATTCAATCGTCTTTGGTGGGGTGAACGACATTAATGAAGGCAGTGTTAAAACAGATGGCGTTATGACTTCGGATGCGAGTTTTAAAGCTACATCAGTGGTTGGAAAAATTTACAAAATCTTCTTTTTTGGTCTTTTCACATGTGTTGCCATTGGAATGTTAATAGCTATTATTTGTACAGGGGGAAATTCTGGAGCAGAATTAATTCCTTTCTATGCTGTATTGGGTTTATTTATTTGTATTGGATTAACCGGTCTCATTTTTTCGATTGTAAAAAAATAAAATAATTTTGTTTTGCAATAATTTTCAGGCCATTAAAAATGGCCATTTTTATTGCAAATCAAAACTATTTGATAAAAATTATCTAAAAATATGCGCAAAATAGAATTGTTTGATATTTTAAAGAATGTTTAAATGATATATAATTTATTATATGGAAAATTATAAAAGCAAATGTATTAAATTGCTTGAAGAAAGGGGAGTAACAATCAACGATATTGCTGAGTGTTCTTTATATCTCCAAAAAAATTATCATAAAGATATTTCACGTGATGATTTTCTTCAATCTATTGACTCGGTTTTAAACAAAACCGAAGTTCAGTTTGCAATTATGATTGCTATTGAATTAGATAAAGAGGCTGAAAGTAAACAAATGTTTAATAAAGACCTTGAAACTAGTTTAAATAATGATGAACCGATGTTCGGTGTTGATGAAGTTTTAGCTTATGGGATTTGTAATTTGTATGGTTCAATAGCCTTGACTAATTTTGGCTATATTGATAAAGAAAAATATGGAATTATTGCAAAACTTAATGACCCATCCTTACATGGAAAGGTTTGTAACTGTTTTTTAGATGATGTCGTCGGCGCAATCGCTGCCGCTGCGGCAAGTCGTTTTGCTCATAATTTCTAAAAATTTGGAGGATAAATAAGTATATGTTTTTATTTGATATAGGTAAATTTCAGGATGCATCATATATTTCTGATTTAGTAATTTCTTTGGTTTGTGTTATTGCATTTACCATAGTTTTATTTTTGTTCTCAAAAAGAATTGTTGTCTGTTCATTAATTTGTGGTTCTTTACTAGGAATAATTTTAAGTGTTATGTTTGAGCTTCCTGCGATGATATATATTTTTGTAATTGCTGCAATAATTCTCCTAATTATTTATATTTTCTCAAATATGTCGTTATTCCGTTCAAAATTTATTAATTCAAATAAGTCGTTCTATAAAACTCAAATGAGCAAAGTTTCTCAAAGTAAAACTATCGAAAAAATTTATGATTCTAGTGCTTTATACAATGTTATTAACGATACTGTTCAAACATTATCATCAACCAAAACAGGAGCTATTATTACATTTCAACGTAAAGATGATTTACGTCCATTAATGCGTAATGGCGTTGATTTAGGTGGGTGTCCTGTTACAAAAGAGCTGCTAGTAACTATATTTTATCCGGGAACTCGTTTACATGATGGTGCTGTTATTATCAAAGATGGAAAAGTTATTTCTGCAAGTGTTTATTACGCTCTTACAACACGTCCATTGAATGGCAAATTTGGTTCTCGCCATCGTGCTGCCATTGGCATTAGCGAACAATCTGATTCAATTACGGTTGTTGTTTCGGAAGAAACTGGTCATATTTCAATTGCCCAAAATGGTGAAATTTCTACCGTTGTTCCATCTGATTTCCTTAATGTTTTCTCAACAATAATGGATCAAGAATAGTTTTTAGTGATTTTATTTAATTTATTGACTAAATAGGTTATATCTTAATAGATATAACCTTTAAAATATTATAAAATAACATTTAGAAGGAATTTTTATTATGGAAGAAGAAAAGAAATATTACTATGACTATTTGCTAAAGGTTCTTAGTATCGCTAAGATTGGCCTTGTTTATTCAAAAGATGAATATGCTTTGCAAAACTATAAAGATATTCAAGACATTACTGAAAAGGCTTTAGAAAACTTTGAAAATATGTCCTTTGATCGTCCAAATTACTTTCAAAGAAAAGTTTATCCGACTCCAAATGTTTCATGCCGTACTATTATCTCGAATGAAAAGGGAGAAGTTCTAATGGTTAAAGAAGCTGTCGATGGCGGATATTCATTCCCAGGTGGTTGGTGCGATTTATTCGATTCTCCAAGTGAAGCTGCTGCTCGTGAATGCAAAGAAGAAGCCGGGTGTGAAGTTATTATTGATGGCATTATTGCGATATTAAATCGTACGCCATTTAAAAATCCAACATCTGTTCCAGAATATGCTATCTTTTTTAAAGGTCATATTTTAAATAATCTTCATCAACATGATCACGAAATATTAAATGTTGGTTTCTTTGATATCGATAATTTACCACTTCTTTCAAGAAAGATTACCAAGAGCGAAATTGTTAAAGTTCTTGAGGCCTTCCGCAATAATAAAATTATATTTGATTAAATAAAGGAGAATTTTTATGGCTACACCGCATATTAGTGCAAATGTCGGAGATTTTGCAGAAACTGTCTTAATGGCAGGAGATCCAAATCGTGTTCGTTGGATTGTCGAAAATTATTTACACGATGCCAAACTTGTTACTGAAGTTCGACAAGCTTTTGGCTATACTGGCTTTACAAAAACTGGAAAGAGAATTTCAGTTATGGCTAGTGGCATGGGAATTCCATCAATTGGTATTTATTCTCATGAATTATTTAATGTTTATGGCGTAAAAAATATTATTCGTATCGGTACTTGTGGTAGCGGTAGTGAAAATATTAATATGGGCGATGTAATTATCGCCGAAGGCGCTTCTAGTGATTCTAATTATGCCGCTCAATTTGGTTTCCATGGCGAAATCGCGGCAATAGCCGATTATTCATTACTTGAAAAAGCCGTTAATACTGCTCGAGCTCACAAAATTCCTTTCTATGTGGGTAATGTTTTTTCAAGTGATATTTTCTACGATGATATGGAGAACTACAATAAGTTCGCTCGTTTAGGTGTTGTTTGTGTTGAAATGGAATCTTATGGCCTTTATCTTGAAGCCATGAAAGCTCATCAAAAAGCTTTAACAATTTTAACTGTTAGTGACCAATTCAGTAAAAAACAACATATGACCAGTACTGAGAGATCAGTAGGTCTTGCTAAAATGGTCGAGCTTGCTCTTGAACTGGCTTAATCTATGAAGTTAATTCAAATAATCTTTATTATAGTTTCTTTAGTTATGGTATTAACTCTCACTTTTATGTGGGCTCATCCACTTTATCAAAAATATTGTTATAATCATAATTTTAAAAACAAATATGGTAAAAAGATTTATCAATTATCTACTGATAAGGATTATTTGTTAATTAATGATTTTATTTATAAGAATAGTGGTATTTCTGAACCTATTGTCAATCATATAATTTTTGCTAAAAAATTTATTTATTTGGTCTTTGATTACTATTATGATGGCGGGCTAGAAGGTTTAGAAAATGATGATTTATGGATATTCTATCCATATCATAAAGAGCCGATGACAGTTTCAAATCCAATCAAAGCCGCGAATCGACGTTTAAATTGTATGGCGAGAATTTCGGATGCAGATTTAAGCTCATTTAAAGGAATTGTTTTGGTAAACAATTCCTGTAAAATTGCTGCTGAAATTAAAGATCCAAATGTTTCGTTTGCGAGTGAAAAAACCTTACGAAAAGTAATTAGAGATTTTGAAGCTGTTAATATCAAGGACTTAGATCAAGTAAAGTTGCTAGATGCTGCTCGTCAATTAAATAGTATGAATGAAAGAGGAAAATAATGAATCAAAGTGTTGTTATTAGGGAAAATTCCCGTCGCTTATATAAAGAAAAATTTAGTTATAATTCAACTATTATTTTGTTTTTGCTTTTAGCCCTTTGTGTTGTCGGGTCTTTATATTTTGTGATGGTTTTTGCAAACGAATTAAGCTTCTCTTTCTATGCTGCTATTGCATTATTTGTTGTAGCTTTTGGCCTTATATTTGTTCACTTTTATGAAGCGAGTTTTGGTTGTATGACCTTCTCCTTTTCATTAAGTGAAAATCTACCAGGTGCCAAAACATTCTATCAGAATTTTATTCGAAGTTTTGCTTATCCTTTCCGTGGTGGATTAAGAATATTTTTTAATTTATGTGTTTCAGTATTAATTTTTATTTTATTAAGTTCCGTCTCTTTATATATTGCAACCAGTGTTGCCTATAATACTTCTAACGAGATTAAAAGCTTTGTTGATGGCTTTAATCAATTAGTAAATAGTGGAGCTACTACGAGTGCCTTATTCGATTATTACAATATTTACGGCAAGGCTTATGATGACATTATTCGTTATGTAAATTTATCTGTTATTAGTGTTTCCGTAGTGTATTTTGTTCATATGACTGCAAAAAATCACCTTGTCCAAGCATTGTTGTTTGGCTCATTTGGAATGTCTTTAATTCCAGTGAATGGAGCTTATCAAATATTCCGCAAAGCCTATTATTCTAATTATAAGAAAATAAATTCGCTGTATTTTAAAGTGAATTTTCCTTTTATTATTGGTTTCTATGTAATTTATATTGGAATGGTTGTTTTATTATCATTTTTCTCAACAAATTATCTATTTGTTGTAGGGGCAGCTCTTGTTACTTGTTTTATGTTATATTATATTTTTTTCCCGATTTTTATTTATAATAATCTTCAAATTTCAGCCATTATCATGCCTGAGATTGATAAAGCTTTAAAAATAATTAATGATGAAGCTATTGCTCGTTATGGTGTTCAATCGGGGCTTAATAAATCTGAACTTGATTCTTTACAAGCACGTATCGAGAAAACTCGACAAGATATCGTTAATAAACTAAATGATCCTGATGCTGATGCAGATCAAGTTAAAGAAGATATTAATAAAGCTCTTGAAGATATTAATAATGATATTATGAATGCTCATAATAAAGATAAAGATAAGAATGAAGAAAAACCAAATGAAACGCCTGCTAATGGTGATGAAACTTCAAATCCAAATGAGACAAATGAGATTAAAAATGATAACGAAACTCAAGCGGATGAGAAAAAGGACGAAAATATTGATAAAGATAAAGATGATAAAAATGGGCAAAAATAAAACCCTTGATTATCAAGGGATTTAAAATAATGGAGCAAGTGGCGGGAATCGAACCCGTATAACTACCTTGGCAAGGTAGTGTTCTACCACTGAACTACACCTGCATGCTCAATTATTATAAAAGAAATCAAAAATATATGCAACAAAAAAGAGGTAAATTTATGGTTACAAATTTAGACTTAGCAAATTTAATTTTTCCAGATATTCATGAGAGTATCGCTGATTTGGAGAAAAGATATCCAGAAAGAATTCTTCCAGAAGGGGCGAAAGTAACTCGTTTTGCACCATCCCCAACTGGATTTTTACATACCGGAAGTTTATTTACAGCCTTTATTGGTTATAAATTAGCCCTTGATAGCAATGGTGTCTTTTTCTTTCGCCTTGAAGATACTGATACAAAGCGTGAAATTGCTGGTAGTGATAAAGAACTTCTTGAACAATTAGCATTATTTAATATTAAGCCTATGGAAGGTTGTACAGTTAACGGCGAAGTTGGAAATTATGGACCTTACTGCCAATCTGATCGTGAAGTAATCTATAAAACTGTTATTAAAGAAATGATTGTTAATGGTTTAGCTTATCCTTGTTTTTGCTCTAAGGAAGATTTAGATGCTCTTCGTGAAGAACAAGAAAAAGAAGGAGTTATTCCTGGATATTATGGTAAATATGCTAAATGCCGTAATTTGAGTGTCGAAGAAGCTTATAACAAGATTAAAAATGGTGAATCTTATGTTATTCGTTTTCGTTCCCAAGGCGATCATACTAAATACATTAAAGTTCATGATGAGATACGTGGTGATCTTGAATTATCCCAAAATGACCAAGATATTGTCATTTTAAAATCTGATAATCTCCCAACTTATCATTTTGCTCATGCATGTGATGACCACTTTATGCGTACAACTTTAGTTACACGTGGTGAAGAATGGATTTCATCTTTACCTATTCATATTGAACTCTTTGATGCCTTACATTTTAAAAGAGTTAAATATGCTCATCTTCCAGTTATTATGAAACTTGATGAAAATGGTAACAAACGTAAATTATCAAAACGTAAAGATAATGAAGCTGCTGTTTCTTATTTCTTAAAGGATGGCTACCCAACGGAAGCTATTCTTACTTATTTAATGTCTATTGCTAATTCTAATTTTGAAGAATTCCTCATTGCTAATAAAGGCAAAACCTATCATGATTTTGCATTTTCTTTAAAGAAAATGTCACTCGATGGTGCTTTATTTGATATTGAAAAACTTAAATATTTTTCAAAAGAATATTTAGCTAAACTCAATAAAGATGAATTTACTGCTTTAGCCTTAGAATATGCTAAAAACTATGATGAACCTTTATTAAATCTTATTAATAGAGACATTGAACATTTTAAAAACATCATTAATATTGAACGCGAAAGACCTAATCCACGTAAAGATTATTCTTGTTTTAAAGAATTATATGAAGGAATTAAGATTTTTTATCATGACGAATTCTTAAAACTTAATTTTGAATTTAATCCAAAATTAAGTAAAGAACAACTTGTTTCTATTCTCAAAGATATGAAAAATGTCAGTTTTAAAGAAGATGAATCAGCTTGGTTTAATGCAATGAAAGCTCTTGGAGAGAAATATAATTACGCGAGTGATAATAAAGCTTATAAGCTTAATCCAGAGAATTATTTAGGTAATATGAGTGATTTTACAGAGATTCTTCGTATTGCATTAACAAGTCGTAAACAGACTCCTAATCTCTTTATGTGTCTTAATGTATTAGGCTTAGAAGAAGTTAATTCGCGTCTAGATTATATTGTTGATTCACTTAGTAAATAATTTAATAAAAGTATTCTATTTTGGTGTTAAATCTTATAGAATACTATGTATGGCCCTTTGGAGAAGCGGTCTAACTCATATCCCTCTCAAGGATACATTCATGGGTTCGAACCCCATAAGGGTCACCAAAGTATCATGATAACCCACCAGAATTGGTGGGTTTTTCTTTTTTTATCATTACCTTTTTGTTAAAAAAATATCCCTAATCATATTCTTATTATTTTCTAGATTGCTTTCTCCTTAGTATCATTAGTTAAATCTATTGAATTACGTATCAATTGTTATAATAAGAAAAAGATAACAAAGAGGTATTAGTGGTGTTAAGAGAAAATAATTAGAGAATAAGGCTCATTAAAAAGAGTAGTGATACACTTTTAGAAATAAGGCTATCTTAATCTCATTAGTTTATTAAAGGCTATTTTAGTTAAAACTTTTTATTAATAAATTAATATTTTAAAAATAAAAACGTGGACGGAGAAATGTCCACGTTTAGTTTAAATAAAGTATACGTTATGAATGTAAGGAGGCCGTATACTTTCAAGATTGTAAGCTGTTAAAAATCTTTATATATTTTCGATACTATTTTATATGTTGGATAATCAGAAATTAAAGTAGTAACAAATCCAACAAAGAACATTAATGGAATATTTAAGAGCCACGAATAGAAACACTTCATTAAATCAGTTTGATTTAAGAGAAAATAATTAACAACAGTCAACATAGGATTAATTCCAATAAAGAAAATAAAAGTTGAAGACAAAGTTGCTAATAAACGATAAGCAATATTATTAGTATAGGTTGTTGTATCAACACTAAAGAGAGATGTAAACCATTTACCAAACCTCATTAATGGGAAAAATAGTCCAATTATCATTGCAATTCCATAAGATATGGCAAAATTGATTCCAAAATTTGCCCAATTAATATTTATTCCTCCTAAGAGTGAAGAAGTTAAACATAAGAAGAAACATACGAAGAAATTAACGATTAAGTTATAGATTAATTTACTTTTGGTAATCTTCATATAGATCTCCTTCCATCTTGGGCATGGTTAATTATTATATCTAATATTTATTAGTTTTAAAAGAGAATTTGGGCAATTATATAAAAAGGCCTTGTTTTTAAACAAGGCCCTAAGTTTTATGTTATTTTATTGTAACGGATCCGTCTTCTTTTATCTCGACATTATCACCTGTTTTAACAGTTTCTAGGAATTCTTTACCTAATTCATCAATGGCGATAATGTTTGAGTTTTGCCAGACTTTAGCTAAGATGACGCCACTCGCTGCCAGCGGATCAATATGTTCAGAGAACAAGAAGGCACGAGGGGCAATCCCCATATTACAGACAGTTTGAATGACCATACCACCTGTTGTCGAACCAATAGTCATTGGTAAACATAATATTTTTCCTGTAAGATTTTTATTATAAATATCAGGATTATTTTGATCACTCGCAATTACTTGTTTTTTGTTCATAATGGCGGATTTTTGAAAAGTAGCTAAGGTATTAACACCTTGATGCGAAACGATAGCTTCGCCAACAAAACTTCCTTTTGTAATAACACGACCTTTAAATGTTTTTGCCATAATTAATATTTACCTCCAGTAATAATATCAAGAATCTTCTCATCTTTAAAATAGCGAGCCATTGAGTAGGTTCTTAATTTATTTGAATTAGTGATGATTGCTTTTTTATGAGTTAAAGGATTGTTTGTATACATTAAAGGACAGATAGAAGAAATACTAGCCCCCATTTTATAAAAATCTTTATATAAATCAGGATGTTCATTTTTAAAGTGTTCGACAACTTTAGGAGCTGCATTAAAGACAACGTGGCAAGTGACTTTTTTACGTTTCTTACCTTCTAATGCAGATTCCAATCTATCGTGCCAATCTAGTAATTGGAAATAGTTTAAGTGTGGGCAACCTATAAAACAAATATTAGCTTTCTTTTCTTTATTCTTCCACATTATTGGATATGAATTATAAACTCTTTCAAGTTCAGCATCATCAATGACGTAGATATTAGCGCCCTCTTTAATAAGTTTTTCACCTTGCTCTTTAGCTTCTGGAGTAATTTTATCAATATGATATAAGCCAACGGCGCCATTAGAAGCGGTAGCAGCCCCAAAATCTTTTAAATAAGCTATAGTTTCAGGATTTAATTCAGTGCCAAGGAATTTATCGAGACCTTTAATATATGGAACGGCATCCATAACTTTAATACCAATAGCACTTCCTAAAATTTGAGCTTCAGGTTTTTTAGTTGTTTTAACATCTATAATCCATGTTGCTTTACGATTTTCATCAAGTAAAAATCCAAATTCTGGGACAACTCCTAAAATGCTACCAAAGATATCAACCATTCCAGAATTGCGGTTACATTTTGCACCTAAGACACTATTTGCAAAATTTACCGCACTTGATTCAGACCATGATAAGATATCACCCATTTTTGGAGTATTATCACATTCTGGCAAGTATGATGTACAAGAGAAGGACTTCTTATCTGTTAAACCAAGTTTTATAAGTTGTTCTTCATACAGTTTTTGTTTTCCATATAATAAGGTATTAAAAACTAATTTTTCAATTGGACTACATTTAACGTTTTTGTAATCTAAGGGACGAGGATCCATTGTAAATCCGCCTTCAACCTTGAGATTTTCTTTAATTAATTCATCAAAGCATGAATAGACTGGTTTAAGTAGTGGAATGCCAAATGATGTTACTAAGTGACCTTGATTGTGTGTGACTTTTACTAATCTTTTCGCTTCAAAAGCGTCACCATACATAACTAATGTTTCGAGCATTTTACGTTTAGCTTCGCCTTCTTCCCCATTTAGAATTTTTATTTCTTCGGGAGTTAACGACATTTTGTAATCAATCATAAAATTATCTCCTTGTTTGTTCCTATATTCATTATAGAGTAATTTTTCATAAGTATTTAAATATTTAAATCATTTTTAACTAATGGTTTCAAGTCAAAATATTAAAGAAAGGCCAATTTTTATTATGAAAATAATTTGTTATTAATTTTGAAAAACTTTGCAAAACCTAATTATTTAAAATATTAATCCTTTTAATATGAGAATTGCCACAATAATAATAAAAATCGCAATATTTGTTCAATATTTTAAAAAAGTCTGCAAAAACTTAACATTTTTGCATATCTAGTTTTTAAAACTAGATATTAATGTATTAAAAATTGAAACATTTTTTTAGTAGTGTTAAAATAAATTAGTATCAATATGAAAAAGAAAAAAATTTTTTATTATAGTGATGTATTCAATGATGACTTTGGAACTCCACATGAGCGTCCCAATGTTTATGATACTTATAAATTTAAAAGAAAAGGGTTTGATAAATTTTTGTGTGATTTTTTTGCTTTTGCTATTGCTACTCCTTTAATATATTTCTTTACTAAATTGTTAGGCTATCGATATAGAAATAAAGATAAATTATTTGCTAGTAAAAAATTAAAAACTGGATATTTTATTTATTCAAACCATGTTGGAAAAGTAGATGTAATGGCCTTGATTATTTTTGGCTTACCGCGTCGTATCGATTTTGTTGGAAATAGTGATCCTTTAACAATACCTGTAGCTCGTAATTTAGTCAGAGCTCTTGGTTTTATCCCTCTACCAACAGATCCTCATGATTTAATTAAATATCAAGATATTCTTTACCATTATTCAGTAGAGCATAATGAAGCTATCGTCTTTTTTCCTGAGGCTCATATTTGGCCTGAATATAAGGGTGTAAGAGAGTTTAAAAGTGTTTCTTTTCGTTATCCTGCGAAATTTAATCGCCCTATTTTACCTGTGTTCTTTTTAAGAAAACCTAAGAAAGGTTTTTATAAATTGCGTCATAAAAATCCGGTAGATGTTTATGTCGGTGATTTTATTTTTCCTAAGCCTGAATATAGTGTTAAAGAAAACGAAATTTATTTACATGATGCTTGTTTTCATTGGATGAAAAATTTATTAGATACTCATAAAACCGATTCTATTTATGAATATGTTTATGTACCAAAGGAATACAATCCAAATTATGCAAAAAATGAGGAAGAATTATGAAAATTTTATTTGTATGTGATGTCTTGGGTGAAGAAAACAATGGTACAACTATTGCGGCCTTTAATGTTATTCGTTTTTTAAAGTCACGTGGTCATGATGTTAGAATTCTTTGCTGCGATCAAAACCGTAAAGGCCAACCAGGGATTTATGTTTGCCCTACTTTAAATGTTGGGCCATTTAATAACTATGTTAAAAAGAATGGAGTTTCTTTAGCTTCAGCTGATAAGCAAGTTATCGAAGATGCTTTTAAAGATATTGATATCGTTCATGTTATGGTTCCTTTTGTATTAGGTCATTATTGTGGAAAATATGCCTTTGAACATAATGTTCCATTAACTGCCGGTTTTCATGTTCAAGCTGAAAATGTTACAAACCATTTCTTCATTATGAACTTAAAATTTGCTAATCTTTCTTTGTATCGTGCCTTCTATAAACTACTTTATCGTTATTGTGATCACATTCATTATCCAAGCCAATTTATTCGTGATACTTTTGAAAAAGTGGTTGGTCCAACTCCTGGATATGTCATCTCCAATGGTGTAAAGAGTGAATTTAGACGTCTTCCAGATGTTGTTCGCCCAGCTGAATTTCAGGATAAATTTATTATTTTAATGGTTGGTCGTTACTCAAAAGAAAAGAATCAAATGTTACTTCTTAAAGCCGTTCTTAAATCTGTTCATAAGGATAATATTCAAATTATTTTAGCGGGTGAAGGACCTTTAAAAGATAAATATATTAAGTTTTGTAAAAAATATACGGTTAAACCTATTTTAAAATTTTATAACCATGATGAAATTGTTAATATTATGAATATTGCGGATTTATATGTCCATACAGCAAGTGTCGATTTAGAGGCAATTTCTGCTCTTGAAGCTCTCTCTTGTGGTTTGGTTCCTGTAATTAATTTTTCACCAAAGAGTGCTGTAAAAAATTATGCTCTATCAATGCATAATTTGTTTAAATTTAATTCTTCAAAAGATCTAGCTAAAAAGATCGATTATTGGTATGAACATCCTAATGAGAAGAAACTTCTTTCGGATCGTTATATTGAATATACTAAGAAATATAACTTTGATGAATGCATGTCACGAATGGAAAATATGTTCTTAACAACCATTGAAGAACATAAAAACAAACAAAAATAAAACCCTCAGGGGTTTTTATTTTTATGCAGAATAAAAAATTTAGTAAATAAATGTAATATATTTGAATTGTTTGTTTATATATTTTAAAATGTAGTCGTATCTAAAATACATATAAAATAAGGAGGTAATTATTTTTATGGGAAAAGATTTAAAAGGTACTGAGACTGAAAAAAATTTGCAAACTGCTTTTGCTGGTGAATCACAAGCCAGAAATAAGTATACTTTTTTTGCTTCACAAGCCAAAAAAGAAGGCTATGAACAAATTAGAGCTATTTTTGAAGAAACAGCTGGTAATGAAAAGGAACATGCCGAACTTTGGTATCGTGCATTACATGGTGGTGTTGGAACAACAATTGAAAATCTTGTTTTAGCTGCTGATGGTGAACAATATGAATGGCAAGAAATGTATAAAGAGATGGCGGAAGTCGCTCGTAAAGAAGGCTTCTTAGATATCGCTTTCCAAATGGAAGGTGTTGCTAAAATTGAAAAGCATCACGAAGAAAGATATCGTGCTTTATTAAAGAATATTCAAGAAAACAAAGTCTTTGCACGCGAAGAAGTTGTTGTCTGGAAATGCCGTAATTGTGGTCATATTCACGTTGGAAAAGAAGCTCCAAAAATTTGCCCTGTCTGCAAACATCCACAAGCTTATTTTGAATTAATGACTTCTGAAAACATCTAATTTATAACTTTAAAATATAACGAAGGCGCCTTTTAAGCCTTCGTTATATTTAATAAATGTTCATTCTCCATATTATTGAATGAATAATAATATTTATGTCTTGATTTTTAATGTACATTTCCTATATAATAATCAATGCTGGATCAGTGGTGTAGCGGCTAACATGTCTCCCTGTCACGGAGAAGATCGCGAGTTCGATTCTCGTCTGATCCGCCATTTTTTTATTCATTATGGCCCGATAGCTCAGTTGGTAGAGCAAAGGACTGAAAATCCTTGTGTCGCCAGTTCGATCCTGGCTTGGGCCACCAT
>DAINNH010000006.1:0-32429 GCA_036735985.1 Candidatus Alectryobacillus sp.
AATAAACCCATTCAATTCTTACGATTGAATGGGTATTTTGATAAATTGGTGGAGCTGACGGGGATCGAACCCGCTACCTCCTCCATGCCATGGAGGCGCTCTCCCAGATGAGCTACAGCCCCGTGTTTGTTAACTGGTTTACACAAACGCTTTTATATAATAATCAAAATCCGATGATTTTGCAATAATTAAATAACAAAATCCCGCATTTTTTATCGAAATAAATCACTACACTTTTGCATGATTTGAAACAAATTTCTCAAAAATGGTCGAAGCGACGAGATTCGAACTCGTGATCTCTTGGTCCCGAACCAAGCGCGATACCAAGCTTCGCTACGCCTCGACCTATATATCAAACAAACTTAATTGTTCAACATCTGATTCATTTAAATCGTCTAATATCCCAAGTTTTCTAAAAATTTCTAATTGGGTATTATTGATTTTACCACGTTCCACTACATCTTGAATTGAAGTAAATGGCCTTTCTTCACGAGCTGCAATAATGGCATTTGCAACACTATCTCCTAAACCATCAATAACCTTAAATGGCGGAATTAATGATTTATGTTCATAATCAATAGTAAAGTTTTGAGCATCAGATTTTGTTAAAGAAATATTTTCAAACTTAAAACCGCGGTCAAACATTTCAATAGCAATAGTCAGTGTCTTTTGTACTTCTTCATAAGTTTTCGTAAAAGTGCTTCTTTCAGTCTTTTTCATTTCATCTAGTTCGGCTAATCGTTTAATCAAAGCATCAACTCCATTATACATTGGCACCCAATCATATTTATCACAACGAACACTAAAGAAAGTGGCATAAAATTCAAGAGGTTTATAAAGTTTAAACCAGGCCACTCGAACAGCATTGCTAACATAAGCTGTAGCGTGAGCTTTAGGAAATAAATAACGGATTTTTTTGCAACTTTCGATAAAATAATCAGGAACTGCATGCTTTTTCATTTCAGCAATATCTTCTTCTTTAAGCGGCTTTCCAACTTTATTTTTACGAACATATTCCATAATCTTAAAGGATTTTAGTTTGTCGACGCCTTTTGAAATAAGGTAGGTCATAATATCGTCACGGCATCCAATAACACCGCGTAAATCCGCAATTTTTGAATCAATAATTTGATCGGCATTATTTCTCCACACACCAGTACCATGAGATAAACCAGAAATAATAAGTAAATCGGCAAATGATTTAGGTTTAGCTTCATCCAATAAGCCACGAACAAAATCAGTACCAAATTCTGGTAAAGCTAAAGCCCCATTTTTTACACCTAAATAATTATGTAATAAATGTAGTTCTGCAGGGGAATTAAATAAAGATAAGACTTTACGATCATTAAAAGGTATATCCGCTTCTTTAACATGCGAAATATCACATAGCATTTTTAAAGCTTGTGGATCAACATGTCCTAATAAATCAAGTTTTAAAAGAGTATCATGAATAGATTCAAATTCGAAATGGGTAGTTTTCCATGTAGCATCGATATCATCAGCTGGATATTGGACAGGTGTAAAATCATAAACTTCATAGCCACGAGGAATAACAACAATTCCACCAGGATGTTGTCCTGTTGTACGCTTAACATTCATACAACCACTTGCGATATATGAAATTTCAGCATTACTTGTATGGGAAGTTAATTTATGGGCTCTTTCAAGAAAACCTTTAGCATAACCAAAAGCTGTTTTATCCGAAGCTGTCGAAATAGTACCAGCCCTAAAGACATTTTCTTCACCTAATAACACTTTCGTGTAATTATGTGCTCTAGATTGATAATCTGGTGGGAAGTTTAAATCAATATCAGGAACTTTATCAGCATTAAAACCAAGGAATGTTTCAAAAGGAATATTTTGACCATCTCCGATCATCACTTCACCACAAACTGGGCATCGTTTTTCAGGTAAGTCATATCCAGAAAAATATTCATCACCTTCATACAATTCAAAATGTTTACAATGTGGGCAACGATAATGTGGTGGCAAAGGATTAACTTCAGTAATTTCTGCCATTGTTGCAGCAAAAGACGAACCAACACTACCACGTGAACCCACAATATAGCCATCCTCATGGGCTTTTTTAATTATTCTATAAGCAATATAATAAGTCACATAATAGCCAGCCGAAATAATACCATGAAGTTCCTTTTCTAAACGTGTAGCAACAACTTCCGGTAATTCATCACCATAGAGGTTATGAGCGTTTTTATAACATAATTCAACTAATAATTTATCGCAATTATCAATAGTAGGAGTAAACAACTGATTAACAATACAATCGAAATTCTCACAAGAATCCACTATCATGTTTGAATTTTTAATGACCCAATTATAGGCATTTTCTTTTCCAAAAATACTAAAAGCTTCAAGCATTTCTCTTGTTGATCTAAAGTGTTGATCAGGATTTGGATAAGGATTAATAGCATCACGCTTTTCAAGAAGTGGATGGGCTGTTTTGCCAATTCCAGGAGCCGAAATATATACATCACGAAAAATCTTATCTTCTGGATTTAAATAGTGGCAATCACCTGTGGCGACAATCGGCTTATTTAAACGATTAGCTGCTTCAATAATTGCCTTTAGACAAACTAATAATTTATCATTAGATGCAATTGAACCTGAATATACTAAATTGGAGTAATTCGCTAAAGGTTGTATTTCTATATAATCATAAAACTTAATGGCTTCATCCAAATCTTCGGCACTTCCGGTTGAAGCAATGTTAAAAACTTCACCATTTTGGCAGGCACTTCCTAATAATAAATTGCTACGGTAAAGCTCCAAATATGAACGTGGTACACAAGGCACACGACCTAAGAATTCTATGTGTGAAAGCGAAACAAGACGATATAAATCCTTCAAACCCGCCTTATTTTTACAAAGAACCACAATATGGTACTCACGCGAATGTTGAATATGTTGTCTTTCCTTTTTAAGAAAAGCAATATCATTTAATCTTAAATCTTTTAAAGGAGTAAAAAACTTATTATCAATATTTTGATTATCGTCTGTTTTTGTTTTTAATGTTTTATACAACATGCAAGTCCATACTTTAGCTAAAACGTCAGCATCGTAATCGGCTCTATGGGCTGAAATCGTATCATAATAAACTTCATTTCGGTGACATAAAGAACCTAAGTTATGATACATAGCTTCAGGATTCAAATATCTTGATAAAGCTAAAGTATCAATTCCACTATTTTGCAGTTCACCTTTATTGCAACGACGTAAAGCCTCTTTTAAGAATCCATAATCAAATTTCAAGTTATGAGAAACAAGTACACAACCATTAATAAAATCAAGAATTTGATCAATTACATCTTCAATATGTGGAGCTCTTTCAAGCATTTCATCGGTAATATGTGTTAATTTTGTAGTTATTTTACTTAACGCAAAACCTGGATTAATTAAAATATCTAAACGATCAACAATGATCCCGTTTTTCATTTTAACGCCACCAAATTCAATAATGCTATCGTAGCGCATTGAAAGGCCGCTTGTTTCTAAGTCGTAAACAACATAGGTGGCATCTTTCATATATGTATCATTTGGTTTGTAAACAATTTGAAAATTATCATCAACGACATAAAGTTCACAACCATAAATTAGTTTCAAATTGTTAGCTTTTGCCGCGTTTTGAGCAGCAGGATAACTTTGAACAACACCATGATCAGTGACAGCAATAGCTTTCATTCCCATATGCGATGCCAATTTACAATAACTTGCAATGTCAGGAATTCCGTCCATAGCTGAAAAATTAGTATGTAAATGTAATTCTACACGTTTCTCAGTTTCTGGATCGTCACGTAATGGAGTTGGGGGATCAATTCGGATTGATTCAGCTGATATTATTAAATCATTATGAGAGAACTTATCTATCCTGGTATAACCTGTAAAAGTAATATTAGTTCCTCTTTTAATTTCACCAACCAAATCATTTGAAATGTTTTTCCCAGTCATTACAACTAAATTAAAAGATGAATGTCCACTATGAATGCCAATAATATAGCGCATTTTGCCATTGCGAGTTTCCTTTCCTTCATCTATAGCAAAAACTGTAGCACTGGAAATAATATTAAGTTTTTCAGTATTAATATCATCTAAAGACATATAGCGAAATCTCTCAGGATTAATTAAGCCTTCGCGTAAAGTATCATAAAACTCTTTCTGTTTAATGATTTTTTCGCCCGCTTTCTTAACATCCTCAGCAATGTCCTTGTCGATATCATCATTTACAAAATCACCTGAATTAGATTCTTCTTTCATATATTCTTCATCAGGTTCATTGATATCACTAACTTCACCTTCTGTTGAAAATAAAGATTCATTTTCGGCATCTTCTTTTGATTCGTTGTCTTCCTCAACTGTATCACATTTTTCAAAATCACCAAATTCAATATTTACTGATGGATAATTTATCGACATTAGCAAACTATTAAAATCGTTAATCAGATGTTGAGTATCATCATTTTCTAATTCTTTACAAATCAAAATACCATCGTTCTGCCTACATTTTGAACTTATATCATTTCTGCCCCGTTCCGAACAAAATGAAACAAATAAAGAAAAAATATCTTCAGAACTTATGTTTTTTGGATAATTATATGTAATTTTAAAGTTATATGTAATAGTTTCAAGATGTTCATTAAAATATGATAGCAAATCATAATCCCACGCTGAAGCTTTCCTAATAACATATTGCCAAGTATTTGTTTCAGCATTCTTCGAAATTGAAACAAAATCAATATCAAAGTCGAGGGTATTTTCAATACCAATCGAAGCTAAAAACTTTATCATCCTAGTCGTCATAATATTGCCGTTCCTGTCGCTAATCTAACTATATCAACAACCACTAAGGCTACACCAAGTACGAGCAAAAGAATTAAGCCTATTGCAGAAGCATATTTCTTAAACTTTGGATTTAACTTCTTCCTTGTAATAGATTCGATAATAGTAACCAATAGATGCCAACCATCAAGCCCTGGGAATGGTAATAAGTTCATAATTCCTAAGTTCACAGAAATTAACGCCCACAACTCAATGTAATAACTAAATGGATAAGTTTCAAAAATAACTGATGATTGGGCAAACATCATAATAATTCCACCAGTTTGATCCCAACCTTGACCAATAAATAATTTACCTACAGCAGAAAAAATTGCTCCAGTTGCATTGGCCCATTTTTGACCAGCTTTTCCAAAAGACTCCCAACCTAAATAACGTTGATAATCATGCATCGCGTTTAAGTTTGTTTTTGATAATAAGCCATCACTTCCCATTGTTAAGTCACCGGTAAGTTTTCCAGCTTCAGTAATATTTTTACTATCAACTGAAACAACTTTGTTATCACTATTTTTTACAAGTTTTCCTTTAATAAGACTAAAAGTAACATTAATCTTCTTAATTTCTGCATAGTCGCTTTGCGAATAATATGAAGTTTTTGAATCAAAAATCGAAATATTCTTTGTTACATCATTTCCATCACTATCTTTAACTACACGATCTTCTTTCCATGTTTTATAAAGATAATATTGATAAACTTTGCTTCCGCTTCCACTAGAAATAGAACGATATAAAGTTGAATCAATCGAAAGATCATTAACTTTCATATCGCCGCCAGGAAATAGAGCATAAGTAGTTGTTATATCATCATTAATATATACTTGAGTTGATACCGCAGAACCAACGGTTTTCAGATCGTTTTGATCATAAACATAGGTCGAACTAAAAGCTAAATACTCATTATCTACATCGATATTTGTTTTAATTGCATCTAATTGAATATTGAAGGCTGTAGGCGTAGCCTTAGTATCTGCCGTTTCAACTGTCATTAAATAAGCATTGTATGGGAAACAAGACATCGCGATCAAATAAAGAATATAACCTAAAATAAAGTTAAAAATAATACCAGCTGAAACTATAATAGCCTTTTTAGGTTTGGCAATACCTTCAAGTGAACGACTTAATGGTATATTTAAATTTTCAATATCATTAGGATCAGTAGGCTTTTTGTCATCTTTAACATCACTATTGAGAGATTCTTCTTTATTTTTCTCGGCCACTTCATCTTCATCATCACCATACATCGCGACATAGCCACCAAATGGTAAAATACCAATTTCGAAATAAGTTTCACCATTGCGCATTTTCTTTCGTAAAATTTTTTTGCCAAAACCGATTGAAAATTCATAAACATAAACATTAAAAATACGACAAGCCAAAAAATGACCAAATTCATGGATAAGAATCAATAAACTAAGTCCAATAATAAAGGCAATAATTGCTAAAAACGTGCTCATTTTTTGTCTCCTGTATTTATAAGGCTGTTAACATAGGCGATTGTATCTTTGCGACACTCCAATAAGGAAGAATAGGATGGATTTTTAACATAAGGAATGTTTGATAAACATTTCTTAATAATATCAATAATATCAAGAAAACCAATTTTTCCATTTAAAAAAGCATCAACTAAAATATCGTCGGCTGTAACTGCAATAGTACCAAGATTTCCTCTTTTTGCGATAATGTCTTTTCCAATATTTAAAATTTGAGTTCGCTCATTGTCAGGGCGAATAAAAGTTAAATCACAGCAATCTTCTATTGCAAAGATTGAACCAGTCTCATTATGAGTATTCTCACCAAGAGCATATAAAATTGCATTTTTCATATCATGATCACCAATATCGGCGCTATAAGTTCCATCAACAAACTGAACAAGCGAATGAATGATAGATTGAGGATGAAAAACAACACTTATATTACTTGTCCACGGTTTAAACAAATAATAGGCTTCAACTTCTTCAAATACTTTATTCATTAAAGTGGCACTATCAATTGTAATTTTATTTCCCATTTCCCAAGTAGGGTGTTTTAAGGCATCTTTAGCTTTTACTTTAGCCAATTTACTTATTTTCTTACTCAAAAAAGGACCACCAGAACATGTTAAAACAATTCTTTTAACTTCTTCAGGTTTTATTCCCTTTAAACATTTAGTTATAGCGACATGTTCACTATCAATCGGAAAAATTCTCGACTTAGATTTGCTTAAAGCTTTATCAATTAAATCACCACCAGCTACTAGTGATTCTTTATTTGCAAGAGCTAAATCTATATCTAATTTTATTGTTTCAAGGGTTGGCGCTAAACCAACAAAACCGACAAGTGCATTAATCACTAAGTCCGGTTTAACTGTTCTAATGATTTCAAGAAGGCCTTCATCTCCTGAGAAGAAGCTCACTTTTGGAAACTTTCTTTTTAGTTGATCAACATCCGCAGGATTTTTGACACATATGAAACGAACATAAGGAAAATCCTGTAAAATTGGAGGTATTTTAACGATTCTATCACCTACAGAAATTGCAACTAAGCGGTATTGAAGACTTGTTTTCTTTAAAACTTGGCATGTTTGAGAGCCAATCGAGCCACTGGCTCCTAATATTAAAATCTTTTTCATAATGTGAAATCCCAACCATTAATAACAAGAATCAAGAAACAAGTTAAGCCAATTGAACAAAAAACAATTGAATCAATACGATCAAGAACGCCACCATGTCCCGGAATTATAAAACCAAAATCTTTTACCCCGAAATGACGTTTAATCGCGCTAAATGCTAAATCGCCAAGTACTGAAACTAGTGGCATAATAAGGCTGCTAACAAGAACATAATACCAATGTGCATTATCAAGATAACCTGGCAAAATAGGATGTCCACAAGCATCACAAATAAGTGAGAAAGAAATACTTAATATCGCTGCGAAAATAATTCCACCAAAGAAACCTTCCCACGTTTTATGAGGAGAAATTCGTTCATTCAATTTGTGTTTGCCAAACAAAACACCAGCAAAATAAGCGCCAATATCATTTCCAGCAGAGCCAATCAACATATACAAAAGCAAGAAAGCAGAAATGCAATATTTATAAACAGGCATATCAAAAGCAGGAGCTCCACTAAATTCAAGTTCATTCATAGTGATGTAGCGGAGGAAAAATAACGACTGAAAACCTAATGCCAATAAAACAGTCATCATAAAATAATAAGAAATATGTTCAATTGTAAATTTTTCAGAAAATAACGTGATTAAAAACATCACACCTAAACATATGCAGATATCAATCGGTGACAAAAACATACTTGAAAAACCAATCGAAAGCGGATCTTTTGGGAAAACATAATTATTACTATTGTAATACAATAAGTTGTTTTTCAAAAAGCCCCAATAAATCAAGCAAACTGCACAAACATAAATAAAAATGAAAAGAGGAATAGGAAAACCCTTTGTATTAATAGAAATAATCATTTCGTAAATAGCAATTAAAGCTACAATAGTTATAAGTCCAAAATAGAAATAACCACCTAAAAATGCTAGCGGAAAGCAAATGCAAGCTAATACAATTCCACTAAGAACGCGGGTAAACATATTTTTTTGTGTTTTTTCGGATATTTGATTAACCTCAAGCCCTACGCGATTTTTATGATTATTTTGTGGTTCATTTTCCATCGTTTAATCCTCCAAATCGTCGTGACCTTTTCATATAAGTTTCAATATCTTGATGCAAAGCATCAATAGTATAATCAGGCCAGTAGATACTATTAAATATTATCTCACTATACGCCAAATTGTATAACATAAAATTTGAAATTCTCACTTCACCAGAAGTGCGCACTAATAAATCTATATCAGGCAAATCTTTAATATACAAATATTTTCTGATTGACACTTCATTCAAATCTTCAGGTTTTGCAAGATTATTTAAGCAGTCGCTTGCAAAATCTCTGCAAATCTTTATTATTTCTTCACGTCCACTATAATTTAAGCATATGTTAAAAACCATCTTATTAAAAAATTTAGTTTCTTCAATTGAATCCAAAACAATTTCCTGAGTCTTCTTTGGTAAACGTGAAATATCACCTGAAATATTGATTCGGATTTCGAGTTTCTTAAGTGTAGGCATTTCTTTAACAAAAAAATCACCTAAATATTTGAATAAATGGTCAATCTCATCTTGAGGTCGTTTCCAATTTTCGGTCGAAAAACAAAAGAATGAGACAACCTCAAAATTGAGGCGTCTGCATTCTTTTATTATTTCATCAATTCGATCAACACCGGCTTTATGGCCAAGAAATCTTGGAAGACTTCTCTTTTTGGCCCAGCGGCCATTTCCATCCATTATGAAGGCAATATGTTTAATGTTACTTTTTTCATACATTTCCATATAATTACCTCCCTAATAAATATTTAAATAGATAAAATTTCTTTTTCTTTAGCACTAAACGCATCATCTGCTTTCTTTAGTACTTCGGTTGTAACTTTTTCAATATCGTCTTTAATACTTTTTTCTAAATCTTCACTATATTCATCGCTATCTTTAAGCAAATCCATATAGTCACGACGAACATTACGAATTTGAACTTTACTTTCTTCTGTATAACTCTTGGCTTTTTTAGCTAATTCCTTACGTTTCTCTTCAGTTAAAGCTGGAATATTAATAAATATTTGATCACCATTAACTGTAGGATTAAGGTTTTGATCACTAGCAGCAATGGCAGCATATACTGCTTTCACATCGCTACGATCATAAGGTTTTACAATGAGTTGACGTGGCTCTGGAGATGAAATACCACAAATTTGATTAATTGGCATTTTATCACCATAATAATCGCATGAAATACGATCTAAAAGAGAAGCAGAAGCACGGCCAGTGCGTAAAGTGTTGTAGTTAGCTTGTAAATTTACAAGACATTCTTCCATTTTCTTTTTGGCATCTAAAGCTAATTCATCCATAAAAAATTTCTCCTTTAATTTTTAGATACGGTCGTTCCAACTGAATCATCACCATCGATAACTTTGGCGAAATTTTCAATATTATTCATCGAAAAGACACGTATATCTATATTTTGATCTAGCATCATCGCTACTGCTGTTTTATCCATAACAGCCAGATTGCGATTATATAATTCACCAAAAGTAATATGGTGAATTAATTGAGCATTTTTATAAACAAGTGGATCCGCAGTATAAATTCCTTCTACCCCATTTTTTGCCATTAATATAGCATCTGCATTAATCTCAGTGGCTCTTAATGTTGCAGTAGTATCCGTCGTGAAATAAGGATTGCCTGTACCACCTGCGAAAATGGTTACATAACCTTTATCAAGATGGGCAATAGCTTTTCGACGAATATAAGGCTCACATACGGCATTAACTTCAATTGAAGACATAACTCGGCACGGAACATCAATATTTTCAAGAGCACTTTGAAGAGCTAATGAGTTAATAATAGTACCAAGCATGCCCATATAGTCAGCAACGCTATGCTCTATACCAATTGAATCGGCAAGTTTGCCTCTAAAGATATTGCCAGCGCCAATAACAACAGCAACTTGAACACCTTTTTCACGCATAATCTTAATTGCTTGCGCTACTTGGTCTAACAATTTTGAGTCAATTATCATTTGCTCTTGTTTATCTTTAAGAGCTTCCCCAGATAATTTAAGGACAATTCGATTATATTTCATAAATCCTCCAATAATTATTGTATCAAAAAAAACGCATCAAAATGCGTTTCTTTGTAAATATTTAATTACTTAGCTTGAGCTGCAACTTCAGCAGCAAAGTCATCATGACGTTTTTCAAGACCTTCGCCAACTTGATAACGGACAAATTTAACAACAGAATTATTATTCTCTTTTAAAACTTGTTCGACAGTCTTTGTTGGATCTAAAACGTATTCTTGTTCTAACAACACTTGACTTGATAAGGCTTTTGCAACTTTGCCATCAAGAATCTTTGCAAGAGCAGCTTCAGGTTTGCCCTTTAACTTTTCATCGTTTTTAGCAAGTTCAACTTGAACTTCTCTTTCAGCGGCAACAACATCAGCAGGAATATCTTTAGCAGCAACATAAACTGGTTGTGTTGCAGCAATAGTCATTGAAATGCCTTTAGCAATTTCTGGATTTTCACTCGCTAAAACTGTTAAAACTGAAATTTTTCCACCCATATGGATGTAAGTTCCTACACCATTAACTGGTTGGGCTTCAATAATTTCAAATCTTCTAAATGAAAGTTTTTCACCAAGTTTTAAAGCGGCATCATCAAATAATGATTTAACAAGTTCTTGAGCTTCTTCAATTGTTTTTGGAGAATTCTCTAAAACTAATTGAGCACATTTTTGAACTAATTCTTTGAAGGCATCCGAGCCAGCAACGAAATCAGTTTCACAGTTAATTTCAAGAACAACGGCTTTATGACACTTGTCACAATATTTAACAATAGTTAAACCTTCTGCGGCAATACGTCCTTGTTTTTTTGCAGCCTTTGCAATGCCTTTTTCCCTTAACCAATTAATTGATTTTTCGACATCATTTTCATTGGCTTCAAGGGCATGCTTGCAATCCATCATACCAGCACCAGTACGATCTCTTAATACTTTAATAAGTTCAATAATTTCTGACATTATCTTGCTCCTTACTTACTTTCTTCAACTTCTTCAGATGCGCTTTCCTCTACTTCATCTTCAGTAGCAGGAGCTTCTTCTTTGGAAGGCTTTTTAACATCGTTTTGCTTAGATTGTCTTTGAGCGAAACGAGCAGCTCTTTCAGCTAATGATTTCTCATAAGCTTCTTGTTTAAGCTTGCGTTGTTCTCTTAAAGCGGCTAATCTAGCAGCATTATCTTTATCAACTTGTTTAATACAATCTTTCATAGTAGCATCTTCGCCTTCATCTTTGGTATAGGCAATAGATGTAACACCACCCTTAGCTTCAACAATAGCATCGGCTAAGATTTGGAGTAATAACTTAACAGATTTTGATGCATCATCGTTGCCTGGAACAAGATATGTAATATCATCAGGAGAACAATTTGTATCAACAATTGCGAACACTGGGATGCCAAGTCTCTTGGCTTCACGAACAGCGTTATTCTCAATGCTTGGGTCAACAACGACAAGAGCATTAGGAAGCTTACGCATTTCTTTAATACCTTCAAGGTTCTTTAAAAGTTTAACTTTCTCTTTAACAAGTAAAGCAGCTTCTTTCTTAGTTTTAAGGGCAAAAGAACCATCTGATTCTTGAAGCTCTAAATCCTTGAGATACTTAATTCTAGCTTGAATAGTTTTAAAGTTAGTAAGAATACCACCTAACCAACGATGGCTCACATAGAATGAACCACTGCGGATAGCTTCTTCTTCAACAACACTTGAAACTTGTTGTTTAGTACCAACAAATAAAACCTTACCACCATCAGCAACGATTTGTTTTAAAGCATTGTAAGCAACACCTAATCTTTGTTGAGTTTGGATTAAATCGATAACATAAATATTGTTACGTGCACAGAAGATAAATGGTTTCATCTTAGGATTCCATTTTCTTGTAGGATGTCCAAGATGGACACCAGCATCGAGTAATTTCTTAATAGTTACGACAGGATCATTTGGATCATGCATGATTTGAGCCATTGTTGGAGCAGCTTCAACCGCTTCTTCTTCGCTCTCTTCAGTTTCTTCTTCGACTTCTTCAGCCTTTAATGTGGCTTTGACATTCTTTTCTTCGCTCATTTAATGAGACCTCCAATTTGTTATTGTTCCTCCACTACTTCGAACAACTCCCCCCGAAACGCATTATGTTAAGGGACTAGGGCTTTGAATCCATAGTGTGTGTATTTGCTTGCGTCTTCGCAAAGCATGAAAATTATACCATAATAAAACTAACTTATTCAATAAATAATTAACTCTTTAAAACATATTAATAATAATATATTATTATTTCTTCTTTGCTAATGGGAAATATTTGTTATATTCATCAACCATAGCTTTCGGAGAAACATGTGTATATATTTGTGTAGTATTAATTGATTCATGTCCAAGCAATTCTTGAATTAAGCGAAGATCTGCGCCATTTTCAAGCAAATTTGTAGCAAAAGAGTGACGTAACGTGTGGGGGTGAATATCTAGATATATACCTGTTTTTTTCTCTACCCGCTTAATAATATCTTCGACTCCACGAGTTGTTAAGGGTTGACCATGGGCATTTAAAAAGACTACATTAGTTTTTGATAAATATTTATCAACTAATTCTCTTCGAAGTGTTGCAATATATTCTTTTAAGTGTTCAAGACATTCTTTAGAAAATGGTACTAATCTTTCTTTTTTGCCTTTGCCAAAGACCCGACATACTCTATTTTTAAAATCTATTTGTTGTAAACTAAGCGCTACAGCTTCAGATACTCTCATTCCACTGGTATACATTATTTCAAGTAGAGCCTGGTCTCTTATCATAAGTGGGTCTTGTCTTTTTAAATTTTCATTAAATAGATTTTGAACTTCGTCGTAATATAGTACTTTTGGAAACTTAATTTCAGGTTTTGGAGAATGTGTAAGTTGAAATGGGTTGCATGTTACATTTTTAGTCATTATTAAAAATTTATAATACGATCTAATAGCGGATATATGCCTTTTAATCGTTCTTTTATCTAATCCTTGATCATAAAGAGTTGCCAAAAAATCACGCACATTATTCTTTTCAACTTTGTCCAATTCAAGATTTTTATCAAAAATAAAAGCTTGATATTCATCTATATCATGACGATACGAAACGACAGTATAGTTAGAATATCGACGTTCATTTTTTAAATAATTTAAGAAATCCGCTTCTAATTTATTCATTTATTTTTGAGTAAAACTCTTTCACTTTTAAAATTGACTCATTAGCTTTATCAATTTTATTAGTCTTATTTACTCCATACATTATAGCAAAATTTGCATTCATTGGGGCAAAGGTTTCAGGATTCGCTTTACTAATATAATTGATTAAAGACCCAAGCATTGTAAACTTAGGAAACTCAACTATTTTGGATTTAAGTCTCAAATATAGCATTTCTGCTGCATAAATTCCACTAGCTGCCGATTCAACATAGCCTTCAACACCACAAAATTGGCCTGCGATAAAAATATTTTTATTGTCTTTTAGCGACAAATCTTCATTTAAAACTTTAGGAGCATTCACATATGAATTACGATGCATTAAACCATAACGAACAAATTCAACATTCTCTAAACCTGGAATTTTAGAAAAAACTCTTTTTTGCTCTGGATATGTAAGATTAGTCTGAAATCCAACAATATTGTATAAATCACCAAGCAATGAATCTTGGCGTAATTGAACTACTGCAAAAGAACGATCATTTTCATCTCGCCACAAACCTTTTGGTTTTAATGGCCCAAAACGTAAAGTATCAATTCCACGTTTTGCCATGACTTCAACAGGCATACAGCCTTCAAAGTATTTAGTGTCAAAACTATGAAGTGGAGCTACTTCTGCATTAGTTAATTCATCAACAAAACTATAATATTGATCTTTAGACATAGGACAATTAATGTATGTTGCCTCGCCTTCATCATAACGAGATTTATAATAAGCAATATTAAAATCAATTGATTCTTTTTTAACAATTGGAGCGCTTGCATCAAAAAAACCTAAACAAGATTCACCAACAATTTCTTTTATAGCTGAAATAATTCCGTCACTGCCTAAAGGACCTGTACATACAATATATATTTCATCTTTGTTAAAATAACTGATTTCTTCATTAAAAATTTGAATATTTTTGCAGTTCTCAAGTTTTTTTGTAATATATTCAGCGAATTTTCCACGATCAACATTAAGGGATGTGCCGCCTTCAATCTTTGAAAACTCAGCAGCTTCCATCGTTAAAGAGCCCATTACACGCATTTCTTCTTTCAAAAGACCACATGCATTGCTTAAAAGATCACTCTTTAAGGAGTTTGAGCAAACAAGTTCACCAAAATTTGGATTCGTATGTGCATCCGAAAACTTCTTCGGTTTCATGTCATATAAATTTACTTTAATATTATGATTTGCTAAAAACCAAGCAGCTTCAGCACCCGCCAACCCGGCTCCAACAACATTAATCTTTGGCTGATTTATTTTCGTCATTGCTGGTTTCATCCTTTGCGATAGATTCAGTATAACGACATTTTGGGAAATTTGAACAAGCAATAAAACGGCCTTTTCGAGAATCACGATAAACTAATTCGCCACCGCATTTTGGACATTTGCGACCAACTTTTTCAGCTTCTTTCTTAGGCTCTTTTTTAATATAACTGCAGGTTGGATAATTAGAACAGCCGATAAATTTACCATATCGACCTTCACGAATAACTAAATCTGCACCACAAACAGGGCACTTTTCACCTGTTTTAACAGGTTCAATTTTTTCAACAACAACTTTTGGATCTTTATTAAATGTATCAATTTCATTTAAGAGCGAAGAATAGAAATCGGTTAAAATCTTTGAATGAGAATCGTTTCCAGTTTGTATTTCATCTAATTTGTTCTCCATATCGGCTGTATAACCAACATTAATAAAATTCGAGAAATTACCTTCAAGGAATTTGCTAGTAAGCATGCCTTGTTCAGTAGGTTTAAGCATTCCTTTTTCAGATACAACATATTTACGTTTAAGTAAAATATTAATAGTTGGAGCATAAGTGGATGGACGTCCAATGCCCTTTTCTTCCATTAATTTAACAACTTTTGCTTCACTATAACGCGGAGCAGGTTTTGTCATATCATCTTTTAACTCTTTATTACAAACTTTAAAGGTATCATTTAGTTTAATATTCTTAAATTGAGATGAAATATCGTCATCATCATCTTTGTAGATGCGTGAAAAACCATCGAAGAGGGTTTTAATATTATCCATTTTAAAGTCAACTTTATCACTTGATAAAGTAACAGTTGTAATTTCATCCTCTCTATCAGCCATAACAGAGGCTAAAGCACGATTATAAATAAGAGAATAAAGTTTATATTCATCATTAGTTAAATACTCTTTAATTGATTCAGGTGTGCGGTGATTGCCAGTGTGACGAATAGCTTCATGGGCTTCTTGAGCATTTTGTGAATGTTTTTGTGATTTGGCCCCAGAAAAATACTTTTCACCATAAGCTTCACTAATAAAAGCGTGAGCACGTTCAATAAAAGTGTTAGATAGTTTTGAAGAATCGGTTCTCATATAAGTAATTAAACCAACAAGTTCATCCCCTAATTGAACACCTTCATATAATTTTTGTGCAATTTGCATTGTTTTCAAAGTTGAAAAATGACATTTTGTAAAGGCTTCTTGCTGTAAAGTAGAAGTTGTAAATGGTTCCTTTGATTTTACAGAGCGATTTTTAACATCAATATTTGTAACTTTTAAATTATCACCAATATCATTAAAAATTTCTTTTGCCACTTTTTCATCAAAAATTTTGTCAACAGTTTCACCATTAAATTTATTTAAAGATAATTTATATTTATCGCTTTCAAGTGAAACGTTAATCGTATAAAACTTTTGTGGAACAAATTCAAGAATTTCCTTTTCGTGATCACAAATCAATTTTAAAGTAACAGATTGTACACGACCGGCAGATTTTGATTTTAAAGCATGATAGGTAATTTTAGAAAGACTAAAACCGATTATACGATCGATAATACGTCTTGTTTCTTGTGAAGAAACCAAATTCATATCAATGGTACGTGGTGTCTTAATTGCATCAGTAATAGAATCTCGTGTAATTTCATGAAATTCTAGGCGTTTTGTCGTTTCAACAGGCAAATTTAAAACTTGAGTTAAATGCCAAGCAATAGCTTCTCCTTCTCTATCAGGATCGGTTGCAAGAATAACTTCTTCAGCTTCTTTTGCCTTATTTTTAAGATTAGCAACAATTTTGACCTTCTTTGGATCGATGGCGAAAACAGGTTTAAAATCATTTTCTACATCCACACCAAAGCCATTCTTGCCTTTTATCGCAAGATCACGAATGTGTCCAGAACTTGCTTCGACATCATATTCATCCCCTAAATATCGCTTTAGGGTATGAGTTTTGGTCGGAGACTCAACAATTACTAGTTTCATATCAACTAATACTTTACAAGAATTTTATGTCTTGTCAACTTAAATAAATCCTCTTTCCTTATTTATATATTTAATATATAACTTTCAAAAAAATTATTTTTGAGAGAAGAGCTCTTCTAAGTCTTTTAGTTCTGTAATAGGTATCGCTCCATTCCGAATCAAATAATTGCAGTACTTATCTTCTTCATCAATTCGATGTGGTAAAACAGCCACATCACAACCGAAATCTATTGCATAATTAATTGCCACTGAAGTACCACATTTATCTAAGCATTCACTAACAAAAATCACTTTTGAAACTCCTGCAATAATTCGATTATAAAAAGACATGTTTTCTTTTAAAGGATAATATTCATTTGGATATTCTGAAATAATCAAGCCTTCTTCTTTTAGCCGATTATAAAGTTCAAAATTTTCTTTTGGAAATGGCGAATTAATTCCACACGGCAATACTCCAATAGCATTATGGCAATTATCTAATGCAGTTTCTAAAGCGGCTTTATTAATTCCAACATTAAAACCACTAGCAATCGTTACTCCATGTAAACTAGCCATAAAACTTCGTGTCATATTAAGAGCATAACTACTTGGGTTTTTAGTTCCAACAACACTCAAGATTTCACTTCTTTTATTTAATAATGAGATGTCTCCATAATAAAAAAGGATAAATGGTGGTTTATATATATTTTTAAGAGATTCTGGATAATTGTCATCTACAATAGTAACGTATTTTACTTGATTGTTTTTTTCACTTTCTAAAATTTCTTCTTTTGATAAACGTTCTTTGCGTTTAATCGCATCATAAATATCTTCCCATACACCATTATATTTTAAACATAATGCTAAGATAATTTGTCGACCTCGATATATTTCGTCTTCCATAAAAAGACCTCCTACTAAATAAGTGGGAGGTTTTTTCATTTTTTTACTCTTTTTCAAATAAATTTATTTTACTAAAACTACATGGTGCATAACTTAAGCGATGAAAGCCTTTTATAATACCGTTTTTCTCGATGGCTTCCATATGTTTTTTTGTGCCATATCCTTTATTATGTTTTAAATCATACATTGGATAAATTGAATCATAATATTGTAAAATATGATCTCTTGTTACTTTTGCAAGAATTGAAGCAGCGGCGATATTTTTTGATAATGCGTCACCATGAACAATATTAATGACCTTAAATTTTTCACCATTAATGGGCATTGCATCACTTAAAACTAAGTCAGGATGAACTTTTAATGAACGACATGCTAATATCATTCCTAGTTTTGAAGCTTCATAAATATTTATACGATCAATAGTATCAACATCAATTATTTCTATAGAATAATCAACCGCCTTTTTTAAAATTATTTTAAATGCCATTTCACGTTTTTTTGCTGTTAGTTTTTTTGAATCATTTATTAAATCATCATTAAAATCAACTGGAAGTATACACGAAGCAACAACAAGTGGGCCACAAAGTGGACCACGGCCAGCTTCATCCGTTCCAGCAATATAACGAATTTTTGAAGAATAATATTTCTCGTCTTCTTTTAACATATTAATCGATAAAAACCTTGCAGATCTTGCCATTTTGAAAATATTTAAGGATATATTGTTCGGTACGATTAATGTCAATTTCATTATTTTTTAATAAAAATAAATTAGCTCTTGCAACTTTATCCAAAAAATCTTGATAATTAGTTTCGTTTTCAATTGTAACTTTAAAAAATGTGTTAGTTTCGCATAGATATTTAAATTTTAAAATATTAAAAATATATTCATCTAAAGTATGTAATGGCAAAATGTCTTCTGGAATAGAGCCTAAAACTGCTAACTTTAAAGAAGTATCCGGTTCATCAAATCGTGATGGCAAAATCCCTGGAGTATCAAGTAGGTTAAAATCATCATTAACTTTAATCCATTGTTCACCACGTGTAAAACCAGGTGTATTAGCAACCCCAACAATTTTCTTTTTCGCCAAAATATTGATTAAAGATGACTTTCCAACATTAGGTATACCAAAAATTAATGCACGAATTGCCTGTTTTTTCATTCCACGTGCTTCAAATTTGGCATTCTTCTTTTCGCCTAAAAGTTTAATGCCGTCACAAATTTTTTTATATGCTGATTTATCATTGCATGAACATGAAATAATTAAATCATCTGGAGTAATCTTTAAAGAATCAAATGTTTTTAATGCAGGAACTGCAGCCAAATCAGCCTTATTTAATACAATTAGATGCGGTTTGTTGATTGCTAATTTATTGAAGAATTTGTTACGTGAAGAAAATGGCGCACGCGCATCGAGTACTTCAATTACTACATCAACTAATTTAACTTTAGTTTCAATTTCATTTTGGGCTTTCTTCATATGGCCCGGATACCAATGAATATTTTTTTCTTGAGTAATCATAAATAATGTGGAAAAGCAAAATTTCTATTTACTAAATATGTATTTTTGTAAGTTCCGGTACCTGCAATTTTAACAATTTTAGAACGAATGCTCTCAAATTTATAAGCACCATTGGCTCGTGAATCACTTTGAGCATTACGATTATCGTGCATCAAAATAAATTCATCTGCTTGAAGAGTTTTTTTAGCAATAGGATAGCCAATAGTAGCCATTCCAGTCGCTAAAAATGGTTGATCAATTACTTTATCATTGATTAATAGTTCGCCAGCCGTCGTATATTCAACAACCTCATTTGGCAGAGCCATAACACGCATCACATCATTAGTCGAATTCATAACAACAACATTAAATCTCTTTAATGAATCAACATTAATATGTGTATTCGCAACATACCAATCTAAAATATCTCCTTCAGCATAAGCTGAACGATCAAGGCCATCGTAAATTTTTCCATCACGTGACTTAACTGTTTTATTTATTAACGGATACATATAGTTGTTACTGCTAAATGATGAATAATAATAAGTTACATCAAAAATGTTATATCCTGAAATCAATAAAACAATACTAAAAATTACACCAAATATGGTCCAATAAATCTTTTTCTTTTTATTTTTTTCTTTCTTGGCCTTTAATAAAGCTTCCTTTTCGGAAGAATTATCAATAACACTTTCATTTAAGGATTCCTTTTCCATATTCAATATTATATAACAATAATAAAGCCCCTTCCATCTTTAAAATAATGCCTAAAAAGAGAATGAAGCAATATAAAAAGGCGACTTAATGTCGCCTTTTATAATCACTTTTAATATACTACTTAACAATAGTCTTAATTCTAGCTTGTTTGCCACGAAGATTACGTAAGTAATGAATTTTATTTCTTCTGACTTTGCCTTTCTTAACAATTTCAATGCTTGCTAAGACAGGAGAATTCACTGCCCATGTTCTTTCGACGCCAACACCACTTGACATTTTTCTTACGGTAAACGTTTCACCAATACCACTGCCACGACGTTGAGTAACAACACCTTCGTACATTTGGTTACGAGATTTGCCATTTTCAACAATTCTTACAGCAACTTTAACTGTATCACCAGATCTAAAAGCTGGAACATTAGTTTTAAGTTGGGCAGAGGTAATTTCGTTAATTAAATTTTTGTTCATTTAATAATACCTCCATTCAATAATTTCTAATTTGTTCATATAATAGTGATTAATTATAGCGGAGCAAACGATCGTGTTTAAACACGCTTATAAATAATAGCATAAAAACTATTAATTATTCAATAAAATTTTACTTTATAAGTGTCATTACCGCTGTTAATGTAAACGATAGGACAAATAATCCAGAAATAACATAAATGGCTACATTGTTTTCTTTATATCTTCCAGAAACAAGATTAATTAAAGTATAGATAATAATAGCAATTCCTAAACCAGTTGATAAAGAATATGTTAATAACATGAATATAATCATAAAGAAAGTAACAATTCCAATACGATAATCCTTAAGATCAACATCTTTAATATTATTGGCAAAGATTACGCCACCAACACAAATCAAAGCTGGTGCTGTAACACTCCAAGAAGCAAAAATTGAGAATACTGGATAGATAAAAGCACTTAATAAGAATAATAATCCGACTACGACGCTCATTAAACCGGTTTTAGCACCATAAGAAACACCAACATTGCTTTCGGCAAAACTTGTAACCGTTGAAGTTCCTAATGGACCGCAAATCAAGGCACCAGTGGCGTCAATCAAGATTGCACCACGCGCATTTACAAGTTCCCCATTTTCATTAAGTAAACCGCTGCTACGTCCAACCGCTAACAATGTCGCAGTTGTGTCAAACAAGTTAACAAAAATTAATGAGAAAATAGCAATATAACTTAGTGGATTAGAAAATACTTCACTACATAAAGTGCCAAAAGATTGTGTGTTAGTAGAAGCACTGTCGATATATCCATAAAATAACACCTTATCTAAACCGTTGATACCCCAATTACTATCAAAAATTGGTAATGAAGAATTCGTGCCTCCAAAAGCTGCATAATTAACAATAATAGCGATCACTGCACATGTAAAAACGCCAACCGGAATCGCTAAATTTGAAAGCCATTTATTTCTTACAAACATTAAAGTAACAATTAATAATACGCCAAGAAATGGGATCAAAATTGCAGGATTCGCAAGGTTTCCGAGCGAAGGAATTCCGCTTGATAAGTCAACTATTCCAGAACCTCTGAGACCAACGAAACACAAAAAAGCACCTAAACCTGCACTAATGAGAAGCTTCAAATCCTTAGGAATTTTATTAATTAGATAAGTACGAGCTGGTGTTAAAGACATGACAAAGAAAATAATGCCTGCAATTGTTAGAAGAAGCATTTTTGCCTGCCAAGAATAACCACCATTAGCTTCATTTGGCAAAGAATAAACTAAAAAAGCATTTAAGCCCATGCCAGCACTTAATGCAATAGGGAATTTGGCAACAAAACCCATTAAAAGTGTAACAAAAGCACTTAAAAGAGCTGTCATTGCAAAGACACCATTATAGCTCATGCCCATATCGCTAAGAATTCCAGCATTAGTTGGAAGAATATAAATCATTGCGACAAAAGTAATTAAACCACCTATTATTTCTTTGGAATAGGTACCACCCCGTTCTTTAATTTTAAAGAATTTATTTATTATGTTTTCCATAACTAATATAATACTAAAATTTTTTAAAAAAAGAAAGATGTATCTGTCAAGTAAAAATACTTGACACTTGTTATTATTAAATATATTATATTTAACGTAAAGGAGATAATTATTATGTCAGTAAAAATTAGATTAACCCGTATTGGAAGACACGAAGATCCTATTTATCGTGTTGTTGTTTCAGATTCTCGCAATGCCCGTGATGGCAAATTTATTGAACAAATTGGTCAATATAATCCAGCTCTTGGTTTTTCATCATTTGTCGTTGATGAAGAAAAAGCTGTTGCTTGGTTAAAGAAAGGTGCACAACCATCTGATACTATCAAAGCTTTATTAACTTCTAAAGGCTTAATTGCAAAATCTGCTCCAGTAGCTGCAAAAAAAGAAAAGAAAGCTGCTAGCAAAAAAGTAGAACCAAAAGAAGGTAAATAAGGTATGGATTACGAAGCTATAATTCATGCTTTTATTGATGACATGGTTGCAGATAAAACAACAATCATGATCAAAAGTTTACCTAATGAATCCGAAAATGAATTAACTTATGTAATCATTTCAACTAACGATGACATCGCTAGATTAATTGGTAAAAAAGGTATCGTCGCCTCGGCTCTTAGAGAAGTTGTCTCTATCGCAAGCAAACTTGAAGGCAAGCGTATCCATCTTAAATTTGATTCATACGAGGAAAAAGAGGAAGATAAAAAGGACGAGTAATCGTCCTTTCTTTTAAATTATGAATGAATATTTATCTTTAGGAAACATTTATAAAACAGTTGGTTTAAAAGGCGAAGTCAGAATTTATTCAACTTCATACTTTAGTGCCGATCGTTATAATAACAAAGAATTAAAATTCTTTTTATCAAAGGAAAACAACGAAATTGTTCTTGAAACTACTGCCGAATCTTATCGTCAAGCAGGAAATTTTGATGTTGTTAAATTTAAAGAAATTAATTCAATTGAAGAAGCTGAAAAATACCTTGGTTGTGAAGTTCTTGTTTTAAAAGATCGCAATTTTCTTCATAAAGATCAATATTTTTTCGACGATTTAGTCGGTTGCGAAGTTTATGACAGCGAAAATAATCAAATCTTAGGAAAAGTTATAAAAGTTGAAGAATTTCCAGCTCAACCAGCCTTAAATGTTCGCAAACAAGATGGAAAATCATTTTATGTCCCATTCATAAATCAATTTATTAAGAAAGTTGATATCGAAAATAAGAGAATCGATATTATTGTTATCAAAGGTTTAATATGAGGATCACTATTTTAACTTTATTCCCTGAAATGTTTAATGGAATATTGGAAAATTCAATTATTAAAAGAGCAATTCAAAAAGGAATTGTCTGTTTTAATATTCGAAACATTCGAGATTATACTCTTGATAAAAATCATCGTACCGACACCCCACCAATTGGGGGCGGAGCAGGTTTGATAATGAAATGCCAACCTATTGTTGATGCAATTAATGATAATAAAAATGAAAATTCACACATCATTTTAACATCAGCTCGTGGAGCAACATATAATGAAGAAAAAGCAAAAAAACTTGCAGAACTTGAAGATTTAATTATTGTTTGTGGCCATTATGAAGGCGTTGATGAAAGAATTACTTCATATATTGATGAAGAAATTTCAATAGGCGATTACATTTTAACTGGCGGAGAGATTCCAGCAATGATAATTGCTGATTCTGTTATAAGATTATTAAAAGGAGCCATTAATCAAGAATCAATTATTGATGAATCCTTTGAAGAAAATCTTTTAGAATACTCACAATTTACCGAACCATATGATTTTAATGGAGCTAAAGTTCCTGACATTTTATATTGCGGTAATCATGAAGCTATAAATAAATATAGACTTAAAAAATCTCTACAGATTACAAATAAATTCCGTCCTGATATGTTAAAAAAACTCAATCTCTCTGCTAAAGAAATTGAGTTAATGAATGAAGAAGATAATGCTCCTTGGGAACAAGAAGCAATAAATAAAGGTCAAAAATTTAAAAAATAATAATTAGAAACGTCGGCCACCCATTCCACCCATCGGAGGAAAACCTCCGCCGTTTTTCATTCTTTGCATCATAGTCTTGGTTTGATCAAAGCGATTAAGTAGTCTGTTAATATCGGCCGATGTCGTTCCGCTTCCTTTGGCGATACGAATTTTGCGGCTATTCTTTATTATTTCTGGATAGTCTCTTTCCTCAAAAGTCATAGAATTAATAATTGTTTCAAATAGTTTCATTTCTTTTTCAGCAGCTTGTTTTTGTTCTTCAGTTAAACGTGGCATTCCAGGAATTAAAGCCATAATACCACCTAAACTTCCCATTTTTTGGATTTGTTTAAGTTGTTTAAGTAAATCATCAAGAGTAAATTTACCTTTACTCATTTTAGCTGCTGTTCGACGGGCTTCTTTTTCATCAATATTTTGTTGGACTTTTTCTACAAGAGAAACAATATCACCCATTCCTAAAATACGATCCGCCATTCTATCAGGATGGAATTCATCTATATCCGTTATTTTTTCACCAATACCAATAAATTTAATACAAACGCCACTAAGCGAAGCAATTGAAAGAGCTGCACCACCACGAGCATCACTATCAAGTTTGGACATAATTGCACCAGTAAGAGATAATTTATCGTTAAAAGAAGTTGCGACATTAACCGCATCTTGGCCAGCCATCGCATCGACTAATAAAAGAATTTCATTAGGTTGAACTGTAGTTTTAATATCATTAAGTTCACCCATTAGTTTTTCATCAATTTGTAAACGACCAGCTGTATCAATAATTAATACATCGAAATGATCATCATAGGCTTTTTTCTTTGCAAGATTAGCTATTTCAACGGCCGATTTATTAGGTTCATAAACAAGATCACAATGAATTGAATCAACTAATGTTTTTAACTGTTCAACAGCGGCTGGACGATAAATATCACAAGCTGCAAACAACACTTTTTTATTAAGTTTTGTTTTCATTAAATTGCCAAGTTTTGCAGCCGTTGTCGTTTTACCTGTTCCTTGGAGACCAACCAACATAATGATGGTAGGCTTCTTTGGGTCATAATTAATTACTGCTTTATCACTGCCTAATAATTTTTCAATTTCATCATGTACGATTTTTGTAATCATTTGTGATGGATTAACTTTTAATAAAACTTGTTGGCCAATGGCATCTTGTTTTACATCATCTAAAAATTTAGTAACTACTTTATAGTTAACATCTGCTTCAAGAAGCGCAACCTTAATTTCATTAAGCATATCATTCATGTTAGCTTCGCTTAACGAACTTTGGCCACGTATTTTTTTAAATATCCTTTGGAATTTTTCACTTAACGTATCAAACATATCACAATAACTCCTTTAAAATTTCAATAATTTGTTCTTTTGTATAATTTCCATTTACAATATTTGCTATTTTTTCATCCTTTTGTTTCAAATGTAATTTATCTTCATATTGCTGAAGAAGATTCGAAGAATTTTGAATTGCATCTAAAACAGCCGAACGAGAAATTTTTAGGTTTTCTGAAATTTCGCTTAATGATAAATCAAGTTCATAATAATTTTGCATGATTTCTCTTTGCCTATCAGTTAATAAAATACCATAAATTTCAAATAACGCAGCAATTTTAAAGTTTTTTTCAATATCCATATTATTTATCCTCGCTTGGAACGCATAAAGAATATAAATATTTTTCGAGATCAAACGGCTCCAAATCTGTAAGTTTTTCACCTAAACCAATAAAGCGAACTGGTATATTTAATTCTGTTTTTATAGAAAGAATTATTCCACCTTTGCTTGTTCCATCCATTTTGGTAATAACGATTCCATCTAACGTTGTCGCTTCAAAAAAAGCTTTTGCCTGAATTACTCCATTTTGACCAGTTGTTGCATCTAAAATTAGTAGTCTTTCAACCTTTGAATCAGGGATGGCTTTAGCAATAACCTTATCAATTTTAACAAGTTCATTCATCAAATTTTGTTTAGTTTGTAGTCTACCAGCAGTATCAACCAATATCAAATCATAACCGGCTTTAGCAGCTTTTTTGCATCCATCAAATACAACACTCGCTGGATCCTGATTTTCCTGTCCAGAAACAATATCACACTTAAGGCGTTCTGCCCAAATCTTAAGTTGATCAACAGCTCCGGCTCTAAAAGTATCACCAGCAATAAGTAAAACTTTTTTGCCTTGATTCATATAACGAAAGGCAAGTTTAGCAATAGTTGTTGTTTTTCCAACACCATTAACGCCAACTATTAGTCCAACCGTTGTTTTGCCTTCTTCAAAATCAAAATCCGTTTTCAAAACTTCATTTTCATGTAAATATTTAGCAAACAAAAGATCAATTAATTCCTCATTTAGTTCATTAGTATCACTAATTTTTTTGGTTTTTGCTACTTCTAATAACTCATTGATAACACTTAAAGTTAAAGACACACCAACATCGGCTTCAATTAAAACTTCCTCTAATTCGTGAAAATATTCATCATTAACTTTACGATATTTTTTTGATAAAGAATGAAGTTTATCAGCAAATTCTTTTCGTGATTTCTCTAGGCCTTTATCATATTTTGCTAATTCTTTATTATTTTCATCCGTTAACTCTTTATTCTTGATTTTATCAAGCGATTCCTCATTATTTTGGATTTTTGTTTCATTTAATGAAGATTCGCCATCTTTTTTATGTGAAAATTTTTCTTTTAAAAATTTAAATAAACCCATAATTATGCCTTTTTGGACAATGCGTCTTTTGCAGCCATTTGTTCTGCATCTTTTTTACTCTTACCAGTACCAGTTCCTAAAATTATACCGTTAAAGATAACTTGAACCTCAAAAGTTCTTGAGTGAGCTGGTCCAGTTTCTCCAATTAATTTATATTCAACAGCTTGACGACTTTCCGCCTGAACTTCTTCCTGAAGTTTTGATTTAAAATCGTGCAAAGTATTAAAATCAAAAGTTTTAACGTTGCCGTAGAACACATTTTTGATTACACCATAGGCAACTTTCAATCCTTGATCAAGATAAATTGCACCCATAACAGACTCAAAAATATCCTCTAATAAGTGTGGCATTGCCAAAATATTGACGTTCTGCAGTGATTTTCCAACTTTAACATACTTATCCATATTATATTTTACAGCTAGTGACTTTAATGCGCCTGCTTGAACCAAATTGCTTCTTAATTTAGTCATATCACCTTGTGATAATTCAGGATGTAAAGTATAACACAAATCAGCTACAACAAAACCAACAATAGCATCGCCCATAAATTCCAATCTTTCATAATCAACATGTGAAGTATTCGCATCAAAATTATAGGATTTGTGAGTAAAAGCCATTTCATACAATTTAATATTTTTTGGTTTGACATTAATCTTTTTAAAAAATTCGTCAAACTCAGATACTTTCTTTTTTGTTAATTTCATTTTCAATACTCTCGTTAACTTTATTCTTAACTAATTTATAAGCAACATTAAATGCTCCAATGCATGATTCAACATCACTATTTCCGTGTGCCTTAACAACAACGCCCTTAACACCCAAGAGCATGGCGCCACCAACACTCTTATAGTTAAAAGTATCTTTAATATTTTTAACAACACTTTTAGAAAATAAATAGCCAATTATTGTTAAAATATTCTTTTTAAAACCCTTCTTAATTAATTCAGAGATTACTTTTAAAGATCCTTCAGTGGATTTTAATAAAACGTTGCCTGTATATCCATCACAAACCACAACATCGGCCTCGCCACTTAAAACATCACGAGCTTCCATGTTTCCTTTAAATCCTTCTAAATTCATATCGCGTAATGCTTTATTAGTATCGGCAACAAGCGGAGAACCTTTATGATCTTCAGTTCCGTTTGACAATAAATAAATTTTTGGAGCTTTAACATCAAAAACTATTTGAGAGTAAAGGCGTCCGATTTGAGCAAATTGAACCATTTCTTCAACTGTGTTTTTATTATTAGCGCCCACATCAAGCAAAACCGTAAATTTTCCTTTGACTACACTTGGAAATGGAGCAACAAAACATGGACGACGAACGCCATTAATGCGGCCAAGTAATAAAGTAGCACCAGTTAGATAAGCGCCAGTTCCACCACATGAAATAATAGCATCATAACCATTTTCTTTAACAAGATTAAAACCTTTAATCATTGATGATTCGGATGCTTTAATAGCATGAAATGGATCTTCGTCCATTTTAATTACATCTCGGGCATCTACCAGTTCAACACGGGAGTTATCTTTTAAATCGCTTAATTCTTCAATTTTTCCAACACAAACAAAGTTTACGTCATCGCGTAAAGACAAAAATTGTTTAATGGCTTCAATGAGTGGATTTGGACCTAAGTCCCCGCCCATCATATCTACAACAAATTTATACATAACTTACTCCTTACATTTTACCAAACAAATAGATAATTTAAACATTTTATTCAAATATTAATTAAGATAACAATAAATTTAAAATTGCTTCTTTAACTTTGCCATAGCAAATAAGGACATGATTTCCTTTTGGACTTACAAAGAATGAAGATATATCTTCATCAAATTTAACATTAATTTGAGTTCGACAAAGATTTTTAAAATAACCATTTTCTGTTATTTTACCTTCCAAAACAATAAAATCTTTTAAATTCGATGACAATTTAAAAAGGGTAACATCTTTTTCAAACATTTCACCTTTAATGCCAATGCTCGAATTTGATTCAAAATGAGTGTCAAAACTAAAGGACGAACACATATTTAACGGAACACTACAATGCGCTAACATGATAGTTTGTTTTTCAATGTCAATACGACTTGGATTAGCTTGAAAAGCTGGAAGATTTGCCGCTTTTTTAATAACATACATTGATAATAAAGCTGGAACATCTCCTTCACAAGCAGCTAAAATACCCTCACTATTTAAAATAGCTAAGGCCAAACATGATGTTGATTTAAATGTTGAAAGCAAATCAAAGCAACGAACCGTTAAACCAGATAATTTATATTTTGTACAAAGAGTTTTAAGGGCATTATAAATTTGTAACGTTTTATCGAGTTCCTCTTTATTTTTCTTCCCAGCTTGTAAAATTTCGTTATTAAAAATACTCGGCAGATTAGCACTTGATGACATTATTGTCTTATAAAACTCTGCAAAAGTGATATCAATGAGATTTACACCGAATTTTTTGAGAGCAAGAGCATAATTAACATCACTCGAAATAAGCCAGTCCGAAGGTTTGCCAATAACACCAAAATTAACTTGTTCAAGAGTAATCGAATCAAGATCCATAAGTTCTTTATGAACAAATTCGTTGCTTCCATGAATTATTTTTCCTTTTTTTCCATTTAGATTTAAAAAAGAAAGAATTTCTAAAGAAGCCGCTAAAGAATTGTTAGCCCCACTAGTTAATAAATAATAAGGCTCAGAATAACTTTGATAAATTTTCTTAAAATTAGATTCGGTGCCACCAGTTTCAATTAAAAATACTGTGATGCCATCTTTGCTTTTAAAATTAATTTCATTTTGAGAAATTTCTTTTAAAAACAAATCGTCATCTTCCAAAACTTTTTTATATTCTGGATTTACCGTCGAATAAAGTCTAATCAATGTAATGTTTTTCATATTTATAAAATAAAGCTCCTTTTGAAGGAGCTTTTCCTTTTTTATTCAACTCCGACAATAAATGAATAAATAGGTTGACCACCTTTTTTAATATCAAGATCAACCATTGGATAACTTGATTCCACAAGTTCCTCAACTTGATTCATTTCCTCATCGCTAATATCATCACCACAAAGTATCGTAATAATCGATGAATCGTCGTTTACCATACCATCAAGAGCAATTTTTAAAGCATCAATTTTATTCTTAACACACGCTAAGATTTTTTTACCAACAAGTGCCATATAATCATCTTTTTTGACCTTAACACCCTCAATTTCGGTATCTTTTATTGCATAGGTAATGGAAGCAGATTTAACTGTCTTTAAGACTGCCTTCATCTCATGGAAATTGTTTTCTGGAGTTTCATCAGGATTAAACTCCATGGCGGCAGCTAAACCTTGTGGAATAGTGCTAGATGGAATAACTTGAGCATTAATTTCTTCATCAATAACATCACAAGCTTGGCTTGCGGCCATAACGATATTAGAATTATTAGGAAGAATAAAGATATTCTTAGCTTTAACAGCTTTAATCGCCTCAACAAAATCTTCAGTAGAAGGATTCATGGTTTGACCACCTTTTACAATATAGTCAACACCAACTTCCTTAAACATATTATCAATACCTTCGCCAACACTACAAGCAATGAGCGCGTATTCCTTAAGTTCAACTTTTTGTGGTTTTTCTTCAAGTGCTTTTTCATCGCCAACAAGATCGTTGTGTTCTTCAGTCATATTTTCAATCTTTAACTTTAAGAACTCTCCAAAATCTTGAGCATAAGATAAAACCCAACCAGGTTTTAAAGTATGGATATGGACTTTAACAATATCGCCATCATGGACTAATTCAACTGAATTACCATGTAATAATAAAGTATTAATAAAACGTTTTTCAATAAACGTTTTCTTATCTTCACCGCCTAAACGAAGGATAAATTCAGTGCAATAACCAAATTCATCACTTTCAACAGCGCCAATAGGATTATCGCCGCTTGTTGAAACTGGATTCATATCGCCAAGGTTCTTTTCAACAAATTCGCCTTTAAAAGCTTTATACATTCCTTCGACAATCTTAACATAACCGGTGCCACCAGAATCAACAACTCCAACTTCTTTCAAGACTGGTAAAAGTTCTGGCGTGCGCTTTAAGGAAGCATTGGCTTCACGTACTAAAGCTTCTAAAATTGCACCTAATTCACTATCTTTATTGAAATGTTCGTTAATATATTCGCTTGATTCACGAACTACTGTTAAAATCGTGCCTTCAACTGGTTTAATAACTGCTTTATAAGCCACAATTCTTGCATCTTGGAACGCTTTAAGAATCTCACCAGCTCCAATTGTTTTTTTACCTTCAAGCGAAGAAGAAAAACCACGGAAAATTTGCGAGGTGATAACACCAGAATTGCCACGAGCTCCCATTAATAAGCCTTTTGAAAAGGCCTTGGAAAGATCATAAACATTATCATCCGCCCGATTTTGAATCTCTTTAACACCACTTTGAAGCGTTAAATTCATGTTCATGCCTGTATCGCCATCTGGAACAGGAAAAACATTAAGGGCATCAATCTCTGGGTAACAGTTATATACATTATTGCTTGCCGAGATAAACATCTTCTTTAGAAGCTCAGCATTTATCGTTTTATTTTTCATTACAATCTCCAATTTTAGGCCTTAAGACCTACAACATAGATATTGACGGAATTAAATTTAATGGAAAAAGTTTCCTCTAGGACATAGCGGACTTTCTTTTGAACTTCAAAGATTACTTCGGTAACTTTACTTGGGTAAATAATGAGAACATAAATATCAACATCGTAACGAGTCTTCTTAATATCACAAGTAACACGAATGCCATCTTTAAAATGATCCTTATCTAAGATTGGATCACCATCTTTATATTTTTTTGAGACAATTCCAGCTACACCATAACTCGATGTCACCGCTTCTCCAACTACTTTTGAAATAGCTTCAAGAGAAATGTTAATTCCACCATACTGGGTAGCTTTATCAATTTTATTCATAGTTAATGCGCATAAAGCGCATACATATATTAGCATAAAATACCCTTTTTGTAAAGTTTTTACATTGGGGCTAAAAATCAAAAAAAGCCCGATATAATCGGACTTTTTATTGATTTAGGTCTATAAAAGAAAAAAGCCCAGCAGCTCGCTATTCTTTCGTCGAAAAGTTCGATCGATACCTTCGCCACTACGGTGCTTAACTTCTGTGTTCGGGATGGGAACAGGTGTGTCCACCGCGCCATCACCACCAGACTTTTTTCTATTCGAGAAACCAAGTTCTTTCCAAACCTTATTCTCTGAAAACTGAATATTATTTTTATACACGTTCCTTCATATATACCGTATTTTACTTTGTTCGATTTGATAAAATCTTTAGAAATTAAGTCCTCGACCTATTAGTAGTGGTCAACTTAATGCCTCGCAGCACTTACATCTCCACCCTATCAACCCACTAACTTAGTGGGGGTCTTACTTCTTACGAATGAGAAGTCTAATCTTGAGGTTTGCTTCACGCTTATATGCTTTCAGCGTTTATCAATTCCATAAGCAGCTACCCAGCTATGCCACTGGCGTGACAACTGGTGTACCGTAGTTATGTCCATCCTGGTCCTCTCGTACTAAGGACAGGTCCTCTCAAACTTCTTGCGCCCACGATAGATAGGGACCAAACTGTCTCACGACGTTTTGAACCCAGCTCGCGTACCACTTTA
>DAINNH010000007.1:0-8441 GCA_036735985.1 Candidatus Alectryobacillus sp.
TAATACAATCTTAAAAACAACGCCAGATTATTTTAATTCTCTTTATGGAAAATATGATCAAACCGATAATTTGTCTAGTAAACATTTATATTGTATTACTTCACCAATTAGTTATTCTTGTTCGAATTTTGTGGCTAATATTTTTAAAGAATCCGATCAAGTCAGATTATTAGGAAGAAGAACAAGCGGTGGCTCTTGTGTTGCTCAATATCTTGCGATGGCCGATGGTACTTTCTTCCAAACTTCTAATAATAAGGAATTGGTAAGACAACATAATGGTTCCTTCTATACTATTAATCAAGGAGTTGATGTTAATATTAATATCGATAATTATAGTGATTTCTTCTATCGTCCAGCTTTAACAAAGATGATTGACTCTTTATATTGATGAATTAATAGATTTCTTTAAAGACTCTTAAAGATGGTAATTCCATTCCTTCATAAGTGAAGAGGGTTTGGTTTGCCCAACCATCTTTTGTGGTCTCGTCTCCCCATCCATCGCCTTTTAAGGGAATCCATTCTCCAGCCCAGTAAGAGGTACCAATTACATTATTGGCATCACTTACTTCTTTAATTAAATCAACCATATAATTAGTTTGGCCTTGAATGGTGACTGGATAACCGGTTTTACTTGAAATATCCGTAAAAGAATTTTCGGCATAAGGATGTGTTTTTAAAGTAAAACCATAAGAATATTCCATTAGCATAAATGGTTTATCAAAAGTGGATGTTAGTTTATTTATTGATTCAGTTATTGTATTTAGTTTAGTGTTAGTCCATTGAGCATAATAGCTTGAGGCAATAATGTCATAATCAACTGCATATTTTTTCATCAAATTAAAGAAATAAATTCCATCATAAGGTGTTCCATCACTATTTTCTAAGGCATTTGAGGTATGAATAATAATTTTAATATTTGGATCAGCATCTCTAACGGCCTTGGTGCCAGTTTTTAATAGAGTTGTAAAATTCATTAGACTCTCTTCCGTTTTATCATAGTCACTATCATAATAAACAATTTGACCTGCTGGCCACATCATTCCATTATTAATTTCATTTCCAACTTGCAAATAATCAATAGTAACTCCGTTATTTTTAAAATAACTAATTGTATTAATGGTGTATTCACGCATAGCGGTTTTTAAAACATCAAAAGATAAATCCCTCCAGGCATAAGGAATTTTTTGATTGCCAGGATCGGCCCAGGTATCACTATAATGTAAATCTAAAATAAATTTTAATCCCTTATCTTTAGCCCTTTTTGCCATTTTTAAGACACGTTCTTTATCTTGTTTACCAGCTCCTTTTATCCCATAAGGAGAAGTGTAATCATAAAATAAACGAATACGTACAGCATTAAAATTTCGCTCTTTTAAAAGGGTATAAAAACCAACTTCTTCTTTATTATCTCGATAATATTTACCACCAAGTTCTTCGATATAGTCTTCCATAGAAATATCGATAGCATTAATAAAATCTTTATGATTCTTTAAAGATTCAATCTTATTAATTTTATAGGTTGATTCATTATAAGTTGAATCATAATCACTTAAAGTAAAGCCGGTATTTAACCTATTTGGCGATGAACAACCAAGCAAAGTAAAAATAGCGAATAAAGCAAAACATGAACTAAGAATTTTTTTATTAATCATATTAATAATATTATAGACTGATAGACAAGAATTAGTTTTAAAAATTATTTATCATATTCTCCATATTCACAGCCAACATTCTTAACATCAATATCATCAAGCAAGATATATTGACCTTTTTTCTTCGTGTATAAAAGGATTCTTCCCATTCCATTTCCGCCATTCCATAAGCGATTATGTCTTTTGTTACCAGATGGATCTTCATAGTTAATTAATAGCATATCTTCTTTTTTAGAAGTAATTGTAGCATCCATTTTTCCGTCAATTGAAGTTTGAATAACGTGCCAAATAATTTCTTTATCGGTTTCTTTACAATCGAAAGTCGTTTTTGTGTTTGTCCAAAATTTTGAAAAGTTAAACTCCAATTCTTTACCTTCATAATAGAAAGCCGAGAGTAGTTTTCTTTTTAATGGAATATGAAAAACTTTTGGACAACCGCCGCCGATATCAAAGACACTATTAGTTAATTCTTTTTTGGTGAGGTTACTTGTCATTTTATTACTTGATAACCAAACCCAAGGAGAAGTGAAGTTACTACCCCAATTTTTATCACTATATCCATATGATTTATCTTTAATAACATCGTAAATTCGACCATTATAGTTAACGACACCTTCAAAACTAGATTTCATTCCTTCTGCGTGCCAATACATTTCAAAAGCATTGAGATCTCTAAAAAATTTATTTGCACCATAACCAACATTAAACGCAATTTCTTTAAATATTCTTAAATCAAAGATAATTTCCCCAGCATCACTCATCATTTCAGGATGAGCTAAAGCTTCTTCTTTTGTGACACAGACTTTCCCACTTAATCTCGACTCACTAGCATAGCAATCATCAGCTTCAATAACATATTGATTATCGCTATGAATTTCAACGTCTTTAAGGGAGAAAAAGCGGTGGAGTTGAACTTTATCTTTGCCCCAAGTTCCAACGTTAACCATTAAGTAAGATGGTTTAATTTTATGCTCTTTATTTTCTTTTGCTTGTCCTAGAACTGGTTCTAGAGAGGCTAACTTAGGGTTCACAATAAAGAATTCAACATAGAATTGTTTTTCTTCTTTAGTTAGACGATCAAGTGCAGTAAAAGAGTGCCACCACCAATCATAACCATTTTTGGCTAATGGACCTTTTAACATAAATTCATCTCGGGTAGTGTCCTGCTTATTAAAACTCATAAAATAAACCTCTATTAGTTATTTTATCTTAAGTTAATTTAAAGAATATATAAAACTACTTTTGGTAGATTTAATTTATCCGTAATAAAAACCAGTATTTTCACCTTTTACCGCATCAATTGCGATTGCTAAGGCTAAAACGGATAGCTCATCATCTTTATTAAAAGCCTCAATATCAAAAGTGTTACTCCAAACATAGGTTTTTCTTCGGATAGTAGCTACTAATTTGTCATCTTTTTTGACATCATAATCCCATCCAAAAACATCACCAACAATCTTCATTCCATTATAATCTACATCATACTTAGGACGCATAATGGAAAATTTTTCTTTAAGCATTCCTTTATATTCGCCATTAATATATATTTCAAATTTTTTAAAGAAGGCTAAGACCTTTTCTTTAATATAAATAACTTCATAATTGTTGTTATCGGTAATATGAATCTTATGACCAAATGAAAAAAGTTGTCCTTTAACGTGGTAAACAGGATTTCCTCTTTGATCATAAACATCATAATTATCATTAACACCCCAAACTCTTTCCTTAATACATAAAGTCATAATAAACCCTCCATTTATTTTTAACTGGATGCTAGACTATAATTATCTAAATTATATTATTTTTAATTTTGTATTGGTAGAAAGAAGGAATACATATGACCCATGATGAGTACCTAAAAGCCGCTAATTATTGGAAGGAAAAAGATTTAGATTCAAAGAAAATAAATAAAGAAGAGTTATTAATAAAAATTTTAGAATACATTAAAAGCAATAACACTTGTGCCTTAGCAACAGGGAAAGATGATTTTGTTCGATGCACTCCAATTGAATATTCTTTTATTGATGGAGCATTTTATATGTTTTCAGAAGATGGAGAAAAGTTTATCGGATTAGAAAATAACAAAAATGTTTGTCTAGCTATATATGATAAGTATGATGGATTTGGAAATTTAAAAGGGATGGAGATAAAAGGAAAAGCCGAAATTATCGATTTATTTAGCGAAGAATATATAAAAGTTGCAACTTATAAGAAGATACCGCTTAAGGCATTAAAAAGTTTAAAAGAACCAATGAATTTAATTAAGGTTAATCCTTTGCGGATTGATTTCTTAAATTCCAGCTTTAAAAAAGATGGCTATTCTTCTCGTCAAGAATATGTATTTTAATTAATTGGGGATACATATTGGCACATTTTTAAATAAGTATTGTTTTTAATAGATGTTTTTATTTATTAATAAAAGCATCTTTTTTGTATTATTTTAAAATGAGAACTAGTATTCAAGGAAAGAGGATAAAAAGATGAAAAATATTAAAAAAGCAGAAGTATTAAAGTTAAAAGAAGAAGTGGCATATCAAGAAGGTCAAGTTGTTAGTAAGACTCTTGCCCAAAATGAGGCGGTTAGTGTTACTTTGTTTTCATTTGATAAAAATGAAGAGATAAGTACCCATAAATCAGAAGGTGATGCCTTCGTAACTTGTCTTGATGGAGTTGGAGAAGTCACTATTGATGGGAAAAAATATGAACTAAAAGAAGGGGATTCAATTGTCATGCCAGCAGGTCATCCTCATGCGGTTTTTGGTAAAGAAAAATTTAAGATGCTATTAGTTGTTGTTTTTTAAAACTCGCGTAAAGACTTATAATATTTATAGAGGATTTTTCATGAATCTAATAATTAATATTTATTATAAGGGACAAAATGGCGGTGTTAAAGAGTTTGTGAAAGAAATGATTTCAAGTGGGCTTGCTGAACGAATTCGTAAAGAAGAAGGAAATCTTGGCTACAACTATTACCTACCAGTCGAAGATAATGAAACAGTTTTACTTATTGATAAATGGAAAGAGCAAAAATATCTAGATCAACATCATAAAAGTGAAATGATGGAAGAAATCGCTAAGTTAAGAATAAAATATAAGCTTTCAATGAAAGTAGAAAAATATAGAGAACTCGATGATAATAAATAAGGAAATTTTACGAACTAAATACTTAAATATTAGAAAAAATATCTCTAATAAAGAAGAGGTTTCTAAAAGTACTTTTTCGTTGGTTAAAGAACTTGATGTATATAAACAAAGCAAGGTTATAGCATTATTTTCTTCAATGAAAGATGAAATTGATACAACCTTTTTTGCTTTATTATGTTTAAAAGATCATAAAAAGATTTGCTACCCAAAATCATTTAGAGAAGGGAAGATGGAATTTTATTATGTTGATTCCTTAAATGATTTAGTCGATGTTGGTCCTTTTAAAATTAAAGAACCAATTGAAAATAAAGAAAAGTTAGTTAATAAAAAAGATATTGATTTAATGATTATGCCTGGGATTATTTTTGATTATGATAGAAATCGTGTTGGATTTGGAAAAGGATATTATGATCGCTATTTATTAGGAAACTATAATATCTATAAATTAGCAGTGACCTTTGATGAATTAATTATGAAAGATGATAGAATTAGTATCGGTGATAACGATGTCAAAGTTGATATGATATTGTCTTTACATAATTTAATTAAGTAAAAGAGGGCATATACTATGGGGAAATTCATAAAAAACACAATTAACAATATTCATCAAATTGAAGAAATCGCACCAAATACTTATCGTATAGATGAAGCGGGTGTTTGTAATGCCTACCTGCTTATTGGTGATAAAAAAGCTTTGCTAATTGATAGTGGTAACGGAATTTCTAATATTTATCTTGTTGCTTCGTCTTTAACTTCCTTACCAATTGAAATGGTTGCAACTCATATGCATCCAGATCATGTTGGGGGCCGTAATTGGTTTAAATATTATTATGTTAGTGAAAAAGATAATACGATTGAATATAAGGCTCTATGCATTAAAAAAGCAAACGAACTTCTTATTAAAATGCGAAAAGATTTAAATTTAAAAGATGTTGGCATTTCTAAAAAAGTGTACCATGCACGAGCGATTGGAATTACTGCAGATAAAGTATTTGATCTTGGGAATAGGTCTATCAAGATTGTTGAAGCTCCTGGTCATACAAGAGGTTCTATCGTTCTCCTTGATGATAAAAATAAATTAATGTTTACTGGGGACTCTGTAAATAATTGGATGTGGTTACAAGTACCAGGTGGACTTAATCTTTCTACATGGCTAACGACGGTTGATAAATTAATCAAATTAAGTGACACATATACTGCTTATTGTGGTCATGGCGATGGAATTATTCGTAAAGAAGACTTTCTTGCTTTAAAAAAATTAGGTGAAGAATTGCTTAAAATTGATAAATCTACACTTTATGCAAAACGTGGAAATATCAACTATCCCGAAGATAATAAAATGGATGGCTATCATATTTACATTAAAAAGAATCATATTATTTAATTTTTATATCAAAAAAATGCAAGAAATTGTAAAAGAAATTTTAAATGAATTACTTTCAAGACATGAAAATCTTGAACCTTTTTGTCGTAAAGAAAGTGAATTTCCATCCTTAAAAATTGAGCGAAGAGAATTCTTGTCTTTAACGAAAGAGACTTTAAGAAATTATGTTTTTTCTAATAACAATTCTAAGGTAAAAGCAATATTAGTTTTAGCCCATGGGTTAGGAATCGGTGGAGCTTTTTGCTATTTAGATATTATTAATTATTTTGTGAATAATGGCTTTATGGTTTTTGCGTATGATGCAACTGGGAACGCAGAAAGTGGTGGCACTTCTTGTATATCTATAGAACAAGGAGTTATTGATTTATCAGAAGCAATTAATTATGTAGAAAAAGATAAAATAATAGGTCAATATCCTATTGTTTTATTTGGTCATAGTTGGGGAGCTTATGCAGTTAGTGCAGTTATAAAATTTCATAAAGAAGTGAAAGCTGTTTGCGAAGTAGCCGCGTTTAATGATGTTGAAAGTGAGTTCAAGTATCAACTAGAATATTTATCTTTATCTAAAGATGAAGTTCAAAAAGGATTTATTGAATTATTAAATGAAAATGAAAGAAACGTACCAACTTTATTTAAAAATGTAAGTGCAATGGATGGCTTTGATAATTCAAATGCTAAGATTTTCTTAGTACATGGAGCTAAAGATATTAATGTTATAGATAAACTTGGTTATGATTTGTTTTTTAAGAAATATAAAGATAATAAACGTTTCGTTTTTAAGCATTATCTAGATCGTTCACATTTTGATTTATATTATAGTGATAAAGCTAGAGAATATAGAAATTCTTATGATGATAAGAATGGATATTCTAACTTTAATAAGGCCATCGCTTGTGAATTAGATTTATCATTAATGAATGAAATTAAAGAGTTCTATCTCTTTTCAATAAATAATAAAAAATAATGGAATCAAGGACATTTTATTGAAAAAGCATCGTTCTTGTTAAATTCTCATAACTTGATATTCTATAACTGGAGGTAATCCATTATATGAATAATGAAAAGAAGAAGGTTGTTAAACTAACCAATGAGGTTGGGGCACCTATTGTTGATAATGAAAATAGTATTACCGCAGGTCCTCGTGGTCCAGTCGTGATGAATGATGTTTGGATGGTTGAGAAGATGGCTCACTTTAATCGTGAAGTTATTCCTGAAAGAAGAATGCACGCTAAAGGTTGGGGTGCTTATGGTACATTTACTGCCACTAAAGATATTAGTAAATATACTAAAGCCAAAGTGTTTGTTAAAGGTACAAAGACAGAGATGTTTGTTCGTTTATCAACTGTAGCCGGTGAAAGAGGTGCAGCAGATGCTGAACGTGATATCCGTGGATGTGCTTTAAAATTTTATACAAGTGAAGGAAATTGGGATTTAGTTGGAAATAATACACCAGTTTTCTTTATTCGTGATGTGATGAATTTCCCAGGATTAAATCGTGCCGTTAAGCGAGATCCAAAAACTGGATTAAGAAACGCACAAAATAACTGGGATTTCTGGACAATGCTTCCAGAAGCTTTACACCAAATTACTATTACGATGAGTGATCGTGGCATTCCAAGTGATTTTAGACATATGGATATGTTTGGTGAACATACCTATAGTTTTATTAATGCTAAAGGTGAAAGATATTGGGTTAAATTCCACTTAAAGACTGAACAAGGAATTAAGTGCTTAACTGATGAAGAAGCAGCCGCTGTTATCGCTAAAGGTCGTGAATCATTCGGTCGTGATCTTCATGATTCAATTGAACGTAAAGATTTTCCAAAATGGAAGATGTATATTCAAATTATGACTGAAGAAGAAGCTCGCAAGATGCCATACAATCCATTTGATATTACTAAAGTTTGGTTCCATAAAGATTTCCCACTTATTGAAGTTGGTGTAGTTGAACTAAATCGTAATCCAGAGAATTATTTTGCCGAAGTAGAACAAAGTGCTTTTACACCAGCTCACGTTGTACCAGGAATTGGTTTCTCTCCAGATAAGTTCTTACAAGGTCGTTTATTTGCTTATGGTGATGCCCAAAGATATCGTTTAGGAATTAATTACAATCAAATTCCAGTCAATAGAGCCCATTGTATAGTTAATGATTCGCACCGTGATGGAGCAATGAGAATGGATGGGAATTATGGTGATGCCCCAGCCTATACTCCAAATAGTTTAGATTATTGGGTCAGTCAACCAGATTATGATGAACCACC
>DAINNH010000008.1:0-3960 GCA_036735985.1 Candidatus Alectryobacillus sp.
GGCATATCTAGGCCCTCACTCGCTATCGAGTAAGTTGCCACAATAACCTCAAAATCAAGATATTTCGCTAAATCTTCTCTTGTTTTTTTATCTCCATAATAGCCCATAGTTTTAAGTCCCAAGTTTTTACACTCATTAATCACATTAAGGCATTGAGCTTTGTATTTGCAAAGCACTAGCTGGTGTCTTGCGTCGCCACTAACAAGTTTAATGTTATAAGCGATTTTTTTATTTCTTTCAGCGTTAAGTGATATAAACTTATAAAAGTTAGCAATATTAATTGAGTAGTCAGCGTTGTAAATAGTTGGATCATTAATCGTATCTAACTCTATAACTTTACTTGTGGCCTTGACTTTATGACTAGCGATTTCCTTGTCGCTAATTTCAGCCACTTTTTCCCCAAGTAAAGCAAACATACTAGGGGTTAAGCCATCAAGTCGCTTTGGTGTAGCCGTTAAGCCATATTTGTGCTTCGCACATAAATTACTTACGCAATAACTAAACATAGTTAAGGTAGTAGGTGTCCCGACAAGGTGGTGGCACTCGTCAACAACTATCGTATCCCACTCATACTCGTAGTCCCGTAAATCTATATGCGACAACGTTTGTACTGTGGCAAAAGTAATAAAATTGCCTATTTTAATTTTGCCATCTGTAATCGTGCCAAAATCACTTTCAATATATCCATTAAAAATCTCTTGTGCTCTTGCTAAACTTTGCTTTAATAGTGAGGTGGTATGTGTAAGCCATAGGGCCTTATGGCCGATACGATTTATTAAAGTTAAACCGATTTCAGTTTTTCCAGCACCACAGCCAGCAACCAAAACGCCTTTTTTCGCGTATAGCATTGTTTCTAGGACATTTTTTTGATAATCATATAGATTTATCCGTTCAAGTAAATGTCGCTCGCTAAACACTTTAAAATCGCTCTCGTAAGTAGCCCCCCGACAAAAACCCCATATCTCATTAATTACCCCAAACGGCAACGTGAGAGTAGTCACGCCGTTTGTTGTGTTTTCTTTATATAAACTTATAGTTTTTTCAATATTGCCAACAAAAAACCCCATACGCTTTTTTTTAGCGTATTCGGGGTTATCTAAAATTAAATTATTTATGCAAAAATCTTTTATAAAGTCAGTAGGTTCAATTATTTTAATATCTTTACCGACAATTAATTTCATAAAACCTCCTATTGAGCTTCTTTAATAAATTGACTGAAATCTTTTAAACTATCTATTTTAACTCCACTCGCACCGTGTTCTTTCGCTTCCTCGACAATTAAGTAAGGAAGCCATTTTAAAATGTGGTAATCTTTAAAATAAATAACAAACCCACAATTTTTGATGCCGTTATAGTGTGTTGCAAGTTTAAAACAATTCTCTTGATTTGCTTCAATTCGATTAAAATAGAACGTTTCTCCATGTTCAACATTTTTAGCGTCACACAAAACATTTTTCGTATCCTTAATTGCCACAATATCACAAGGTTGCCCACTAAAATCAGTTGGCAAAAGTTTCGCCCAATAGCCGAATTTATAAAACGCTTCCACAATATAACTTTCAGTAATGTTGCCTATTCTTTTGTTGCTAGGTTTTTTAGCAACTCTTTTCTTTATTCCGAACATTTTCGTTCTCCTCTTTTTCTTTTTGTTCGTTTATAAAATCTTCAAAATGCTTGTAGTAATTTTTATATGCTCTCTTGTCAATAATAATATCATCATCTTGATAAATGTACTCATAGTGACCGACTTTGCCATTTTTAATGTCATAGTCTTTTTTATTTGGATCGGGGTTCTTTTCTTCAACAAAGTTCTTTAAAGGACGCTTGATGTTAAAAGTTAAAGCTCCTTTACTACTCATTTTAGCACCGAGCAAAATATCTTTCTTGTCAGTGCTGTCGTCTTTTGTTTTCCACAAAAAACGCATTTTTGTATCGCCATTTTCATCTGTATATTCTTGCGTTAAGCCTCTTTCAAGAATTGTAAATAAAATACGGTATTCCATAGGAATTGATTTATCGTAATTATCTAATTTCGGATCAAAATATCTTTTTGCACAAGCAAGCATTTGCAAATAAAGCCACTCATCATACTGTTTTTGGTCTTTTTTCTCCAATCTAATATTTTTACGACTTAACAACTTTCTTTGTTCTTCTGTTAATTTATATTTTTGTGCCATAGCGACACCTCCTTTATTTATCCTCATCATCTACAATATTATCATCAAGCAAACTCATTTGTCTATTTTCTAAATCTTCACTAGACACGGTCTTATAAATGTAATAAGACTTATCATTTTTCTTTAAGCATATTCCCACATAGTACATGTAGCCATATATTTTTTCTTTATAATATTTCTTGTCGCCACTTGCCTTATCGGTGCTGTGCTTATCAATTTCAGTCGAGAATTTAGTTAAGGACATTTTATCATATTCATTCGACATTTTGGCCCACTCTTTATAAGCATTAAATAAGTCGGTGCTTTTTTCTCGTGAACTTGGAATAAAAAGACAATTTTCATCAAGAAATTTTTGAACTATATCCATATTACGCTTATAGTTGTCAGTCGCTTCTTTAACAACACTTGGCATACCCAACTTTTCATTTTCCCAACGAATACAGCCATCGACACACCATTTTAGAATGCTAGGAATTTCGCCCTTTAACTTATCTTCAAGTTGTTTATCGATTTTATTATCGGGTACTGTGTTTAAAAATGGCAATTCTCTAACTCGACGCCAATCACCATAAGTTGTGCCGTGAATAATTAACTCGTTATTACAAGCGATCCAAAGTTTGGCATTGCTTTTAAAAGTAAACTCACAACCATATAATTTACGACTTGTAATCGGGTCGCCAGCTACAAGTCCTTTAATAAAGCCCTCATCAAGTATGCTTCCATCTTTTGGTTCATCAGTTCTAATTAATCTCGCCCCAGCCATAACTGCAATATTTGGGGTTGGTTTATCGCCGTTATTCCCGTATTTAGTATCTAAAAATGTATCAATTTTTGAGTGAATGGCATAACTCCCCATCATCGCTAGAATTATGTTTAGCATAACACTCTTCCCGTTATTTCCATCACCCAAACATTCAAAGAAACATTGTTCTTCTACGCTTCCCGTTAAGGTGTAGCCGAGTGCTTTTTGTAAGTAAACTGCTAATTCAGTATTTCCACAAGTTGTCTCTTCGATAAATTTGACCCACCTTGTAGGCGTGTCAATTTGATTATAATGCGTATAGGTATTTCTCGACATCATAAACGCTGGACTATGCTCTAAAAGTTCGCCAGTCGCAAGATTCACTACACCATCAAGCGTGTTTAAAAGCAAGTTATCTTTATCAAAATCGTTATTCTCACAAGGTACCTCACCTATGTGCTTAACCTCTTTTAACATTGATTCTTTGCCACTACTGCTCGATAAATGCTTAATGTTCGCGTTATAGTCTCGCGAATTATAATCTTCGGGTAAATGACTAGCATTTTTATGCATAAGTTCAATCATTAAATCGGCGTATATTTTTGCTCTTATGCTTTCCTTGCTATCTCTTTCCCAAGTCCCATTTCCCGAGTTATAAATCATAAAAACACAATCATCGATGTTATATTTAATCATTCCTTTATATAAATCATAAAACATTTGAGCGTTGCCAGTATCGTTAAGTGGATATAATTTATTTTCTTTTAACTCACCACTTTCGGCCACATAGTAATTTTCTTCTTTATAATGGTTTGGGTCGTAAGTTGTGGTTAAAGTATTTAAAGCTGTATTAATAGTAATCTCGCCATAAGTTAACTCGCCACGCTTCTCGTCCCACTTATCTCGCATAAGTCCACTTTTTCTAAAAAGTCTATCAATTTGTTCGCGATTGCCACTACACCAAAACGCTAGAATCATACATAATGCCCCATCGGCATCACTATGACTAGCGTATTTTAAACTTTCGTAATTTCCATCCCA
>DAINNH010000008.1:4060-6692 GCA_036735985.1 Candidatus Alectryobacillus sp.
TCTCTTATTGCTTTATCGCTATCACTTTCAATATCATCTAAATCTACACCAAAATATCCGTTTGCTAATTCAAAACCTAACCCACCTATTGTGGTTAAATGATTTTGGTAGTAATTTAACGCGTTATAATATGTGTCCCAAGTAGTTGGGTCATTTGCTTTGGCACCAAGACCATTAATGCTTGAAATAGGTATCTTACTATTTTTCTTAAAGCACACCCATTGCTTTACATTTTTTAACTCTTGTGGGACTTTTGAATAATCGTACATATTTTAACCTTTCTTTTAGTTTTAAAAACAATTCTTTTGTTTTGTATTCTATGCGTTTAAGGAGGTCAATACTATGGGAGAATTGTGAATAACCCATATTACGTCCATTATTTATTAAAATGGTAAATCTTCGTCAGCAATTACGTTTTCGCCATCAGTTTCAGAAGCTGGTGCTTCTTCGCTTTTCGCCTCATTAACTTTTGTGTTCGCCCCTACTTTTTTAGGGACAAAGTTTGTTTTAAAAAACTTATTACAAACGTTCTTGTCGCCATATTGATCGCTTGTCTCGATGCCAACTTTAACTCTTAAATTAATTCCAGTTAAATAGTTAACCACGTCGTCAATAGTGTTAAACACCATTGAATTTCCTTTATACTCTTGCGTATTAGCAAGGTTTGAAATATCAACTGGGTTATACATGTCGGGTTTATCTTTTAGTGACCAAATTGCCTTAAAGATAACTCTATTCTTATATTGCCCGTTTGTATCAACGTCGTCTCTTACTCTTAAATTAACGTCAATATATTTTTTCCCCATCTTTGTAGTTTTAAACACCATTTTTTCCACACGACACTCTAATTCAGTGCCAGCTGGAATTAAGCCACTATCTCTATTAATCTCATAACTCATAATCTTTTACCTCCCATTTTTCTAAAAATAGATCATATAAGTTTTGTAATTTTAAATCATCTATAAAATTTTTGACTAAATTTTGTGCTGGAATAACATCTTGTCGGTTATATTGTTCCTCGTGCGTCTCTCCGTTCTTATCATTAAATAGATAAATCATACGGCGAGCCTTTGGCAAGAGTTCTAAATATATACTTTGCTGGGCTGTGTGAAAATATTTATTTGCTGTGTAATAACTTGACATTGATTTTTTAATATCATAAATTGTGTCGCCTTTTACACAATCAAAACGACCATATAACATAATGTTTAAGTCGTTAACCTTAATTATTTTTTTGGCACTCATTTGATATGTGCCATCTTTAATAATCTTGATAATGGTCTCATTTTCGCTATCAACAATTCCAGCGTAGCATTTGTTTTCAAAGTCAATTCCCGCTTGTTGTGCTTCCTTAGTTGGAGTTTTCACTCTATTTAGGGCGTTTAAAAAGTCTTCTTTTGCCTTAACCTCTTGCCCCTCATAGCAGTGATATAAGTAAAGCCAACTATTAATTAAACTCGGAGTGACTTCGTATACCTTATTGTTTAAGGTAAGATTTTGTTGTTTTATCATATTTTGCCCCTAAATCTTTTGCTTTCGCATTTAATCTAGTGCCGAGTTCTTCCTTACTTGAATAAATATGAGTTGCTTTTAAAATCGCTTCAAGCGTGGTGTTTAAATCAGTAATTGTTTTACAAGCAATGATTTTATCAGTATATAAAGTCATTAACTCGTTATATTTTTTATTTTCCACAACCTCTTGTTGGAGTTCTTCGCGATATGACTTAAATAATTCGGCAATCGTGTCGTTTGCTTCGTGGTTTTCAAGATTTTTAACCTCGTAAACGCCAACAATTCCGTGGTTCCCTTTGGCACTAAATCTATCAGTTGGAGTAAAATTAATAGTTCTCTTATTTCCAATCGTTTCCATAAAGCAAGCGAGGTCAATATCGTTAAATATATCATCTTTCATACTGCCACCGATGTCGGGTACATAAATAGTCGTTTCGCCATCTTTATCAGCCTTGCAGTGGGTGATAATAATTAAATCTTTTTTCTTATCGCGACAAACTTTAATTAAGTTCTTTAATTCAACCTTGACAGCTCCCCAACCTTTCATTGAAAGTTGATTGCTAGTATCTTGTTTATATTTTGGGTTTTGAGCGATTAAATATGGGGTCATTAAGTCAATTGCACTGCCAAGCGTATCAATAACAAGTGTGTCATAATTACTTAAATCACTAGTCTCTAGATCGTTTAATAATTGCTCCCAAGTATCGCAAACTAACGTGTCCTTACGATAATAGGCATCAACCCTATCAACTCCACTTTCCACATCAATTAAGAGTGGTCTTTTACTAGATAATGCAAGAGTGGTTTTTCCTACGCCGTGCTTACCCTCAATTAAAAGTACAATATTCTTATTTGAAAAATTCATCTCATCTGGTTTAACAATACTCATTTTGTGTTCTCCTTATGTGTTTTGTTATTCTTTAATACTACTAGTCTCATCAGTGTTTGCATCTTCTACAATATCTTGATCTAAATAGTCGAGCAAAATATTTTCATCTTCACCACACGCTCTTGCAATAAGTGTAAGCGTTTTGGAGTGTGGACTTTTAATTCGCCCGTGTTCGATATCACATAATGTCTTGCTAGAAACACCAGTTAATTTAACAAAATCTTTGGTTGT
>DAINNH010000009.1:0-6281 GCA_036735985.1 Candidatus Alectryobacillus sp.
TATAAATATACATATCCATAAAATAATTTGCCCCAGTATTTAAGAAAATGTTACTACTATTGTTATTAATATTATAACCAGTATAAGAACTTTGCGCTAGCCAATCACTCATTCCATTAGCATGAAGTTTATCAATGCTTTGATATTGTTTTGTATAACTCGTGAATGATTTACTAACATAAGTTCCGTTTTTGCCAGTCGTGGATACTTTTAATGAATGCAAAGTTAAATTAAAATAAGTAATTGCATAAGAAACAACTTCACTATTGGTAAAATAATCACCACCTAGATAAACATAAATTCCGTTTGAATTACTTGTAAAAGTTAATGTTCCATTAGCATTAATTGTGCCTTTATTTACATAATTACTTGAACTATTTGAAGCGAATACGCTACACGCATAAGCATTTGGGTTAGTCACTGTATACTCATAAGCACTCCCATTATCGACTCCACTAATTGTAGGTGATGCAAGTTTAAAATAATTAACAGTATTGGTAATTAAGAATAAAATAGGTGTTTTGTTAGTTATATCTCTCAAATATAAAATATTTGTAAGCCCACTACTTAAAACCCCCGTAAAATCGCTTTGTGTTAACGTAGCAGTGTAATTATAAGTTGTCCCACTTAATGTAATGGCAAGAGTTTTTTTCACCACAAAATCGCTTGTATTTGAAATTTCGAAAGTCTTTGCCCCAGCTGATGCAATGCTAGTAAAATTCAAATTCAAGGCAATGCTATAATTATTTAACCCATAAGTAGTGGTAGTGCTTGTGGCTAATAATGTATATAGTTTATAATCGCTTCTTGTTAAGGTATCGCTGACCTCAATAGGTGCACCAACACTTGTATATTTTGCTTCACTCCCACCCCAATAACAAGTATCCGTATCAGCAAGAGTTTGCGTTCCTAAAACAACATTACTATTCGCATTAACACTTACATTTGTTCCACTTGAAATAAGGTTATTTCCCCCATCATAAACTTTATAGGAATTAATAATCATTCCATACTTATTGTTGTTATAAATTTTTAGACTATACTTTTTACTCATATTTTGCCTCACTTATATTATACATTTTCTACTTCACTAAAAAAATAGACTAAATCTTTACTAAAATCGACAATGCTCTCTTCACTAACTGTAAAACCTACAAGATTTTTGTAAAAACCATTTGAAACACTAATCGAACAAGTTCTAGAAAGCGTATTTTTATCTACATAGTATTCAAGAGCCCATAAATCACTAATTTCGTCTTTCGCATAAATCTTTTCAGTTTTGGTGTCGTTGAAACTTATGTAATAGTTGGTGTCGCTCGTAGATCCGTTTCGATAAAAAGCAATAACATCATAATAAGATGTTCCACCATTAGGTCGGTTAATAATCTTAAAATAATTAATCGTACTAGGAATTGTACCCCATTTTACACGTAAATAAGGAATATCCTTATTGTCAGTATTTAACTCTAAATAATCATTAACATTAACTATGCTTTCGATAGTATCCGTTTGCAAATTTTCAGTAAGTGAAAGACTATTAGTAATTTCAACCTCATTATATTTATTTCCTTGTTCGTAATCGCTTAACTCATTTAATGAAATAAAATGACTAGTCCAAGCAATATCCTCGCTTGTCGTATAATATTCAATTTGTAAAGTTAAATTATAAATTTCACCATTATTTTTATAAATTGTTAAATTTGGTGAGAGAATTCTTTCACTATAACTAGGGACATTATTATCTACCACATAAATGTTATTGTAAGAATTTTCATTTGGGTCAAAACTTGTATTAATTTTTGGGTCATTATATATTTTTTCTAAATTATTATTTGCATCGCTTTCAGTTAAATAAACTGGATAGTCACTAACAAGATTTGGAGTTGAGAAAAAACCGACTACCCTAGAAAACATACTTGCATCACTCCAAATATACCACCCTTGTGGCAAACCACCTAACGCTTCATTATAAGTAATATTCTTAATGTAATTACCAGCACTGACATTATCAAAATCTCTAAAACTAAAACACATTGCATTTTTAAAATTAGGCAAAGATACCTCGTTTTTAAATCGTGTCAACAAACTCGTATCACTTTCGTATGTATACCTAATTAAATTGTCAGTTGTGTCAATTTTGCGAATTGCACCAGAAAGAAATAAAGATTTTTCATTATTGGCATTAGATTTATTTAACTTGCCTAACCATAATCTATCATCTCCGTTAATAAAATATTTATCGATTAATGCATAAACCTTAACATTTTCTTTGCGTTCAACTGCTTTATCATAGGCAATATATTCGTAAGCACGATATTTGGTTTGGATGCTTGTAAAATATTCCTTTAACACATAATCTTTTGTTGCAATATAATTTACATCGATAAAATCTTCATAAACACTAATTTCACGACTAAAAACTATTGCTCTATCAATTGTGTTACCATAAGTAAAGTCATAATAAGTGTTTAAATCATTTATTTCAAAATTGTTTAAAAAAGATGCATGAAGTTGATATAAATTATTTCCTAATCGATTTGCTTTTTCAATTTCGCGATTACTCATTGTATCAAAAGATGGAATGCTTGCTTCTTGCGTATCGAGTTGCTCGATTTCAAGAGGAATATCATTAATCTCTTTTGCATATTTAATTGATAAAGAATTCATTGGGACATATGCTAAATCAAAAAAGATATTAGCAAATTGACTTGTTCCACTAGGGTTATAAATTATACCGTTTGCAATTTCAACGTGAACTCTATCAACTGGCATAAAGAATTTTTCAGCAATTAATTTTTCGTAATTAATATCGCCCATTTTATCGTTTGCTAATAAAACGTTTAAAATATTTTCAATATAAGTTTTAGTGCTGGTCCACCAGCCATTGCTTACTGCGTAAGTTTGTGAAAATCCACTAATTTCATTGCCACCAACCGAATAACCTACTGTTCCATAATAATATTTTGATAATGCACTAATCGTAGAAACAGCACTCATTTTTAGAAAATCGGTGTCTAAAAGTTGTCGTTTACTTTCTTCATAACATAAAGCACTAATATCACGTTTATAAATACCATAAAATTGTTGCTGTAATGTTTTGCCATACATATTATTATCAATTGTATATCCAATATTTCCAGCAATGAATTGGCTAAAAAAGTAATGATGCGAATTATAATCACATTCCACTATAACATCTGTAAAACCACTGCTTTCACTTTCATATTCAAACGAGGTGAAATCACTTGTTCCGCTTGTTCCAAAAGGTAATGTTGCAACACAATTACCTAGTGATATTGTTTTAACCAAAGTACCACCAGTAGAAATTCCACTACTTGCTTGACTGCCATAGTTAATAAGTTTGATAACAACATTATTAAAAGTTTTATTGATCGCAGTATTTATAACCTCAATATGAATTTTAAAATTACCCGTACTTTCTAATTCAGCACCCCACATTGAAAAACCATTATCAATACTGGCACTGCCACTAGCTCCGTTGTTTCTTAAAAACATATAAAAATCACTTAAATAAACATTTAAAAATAATTTTTTAACGGAGTATATTTTTTGTTTAGTGTTTAGTTTGAGATTTTCCGTTTGTTTTAAAAACACTTTATCTCTATCTCTAAAACCAATAGTTTCATTAACAACAAAATTATTCGTATCAATAATATTTTCTCCTTGGACTACGAGGGAATTGACATAACTATCACTTGCCATAGAGCGAGTTATATAGTTTACTTTATTTGCTGTAAATAAAGTTGGTTTTGCTCTTAAATCAATATATGTAAGTTTATGATTTTTAACTCTTGGCAAGCAACCAACCACTTGCATCAATTGAGTTAATAATTCTTTTAAAGTAGGTGAATTAACTGCAATATCGGGACAAGGGACATTAAATTTAGGGTCATTAACTACCTCTTCATAATCAATAAATGGCTTATAAAACCAATCTGTGCCATTTTCTGTATATTTCACTTTTTTAATATATAAAAAACAAAATCTACGAATATATTCGCCAATTGTATATTTTGTTGAAACAAGCGAATTATCAATTTTAATGTTAGGACATTGAAATTTTTCGAGTATTTTCGTTTCGCTCATTAAATTAATGGTATAACTCCATAACTTTTCACTTATGTTAAGCATATTTTCAACAAAATTATCCACAAAATAATATTGACTAAACGATTTATCCTCGCTATAAACATACACATAGTCATATGGTTTTAAACCAATTAATCGCTCACTATTAGCAATATTATCAAGTCGCAAAACATAACTTTCTAGGGTCTCATTAAAGTTATCTTTAAAAACACTACCAGTAGTAATGTTATAAACTTGATTTATATTGCTATTAAAAATACATTTAAGTTTCATTTATTTTCTCCAATACTACCACTAGTTAAAGAATATCCAGCTCTAACTCTATTATATTCTAATTGTTTATCCATTTGTGCGATTTTAATATTTTGCTGATCTAATCTTTGATAGACTCCAACTGCTTCAATTGCTACACTACCAGCAAAAGCAATTCCAGCTCCTACTGGCCCACCAGTAATTGCTCCACTTATTGTTGCATTGGCGATTCCATAAATTTTGCTTGCTACTCCAAGAGCAATATTTAAATCTCTTTGGCCGACATAATCATCGTGTAAAGTAAAATTTTTATTCACCTCATATCTTACCTCACTTGTGACAACCTCTTTTGCGTACTCAAAAGCTTGATTATGGATAACATTTTTTAAGGCATTAGAAAACTCGTTTACACTTTTGGTGTCGTAAACAACAACGGGAGTATCAGTGTTATTTTCTTTTTTTGTTTCATTTTTAATGGTAATTACAATTTCACCGCTTGTTTTTCCAGCCATATTTTACTCCTATTCCAAAAGTGATACCGTATAAGTTGGTATCGCCCCTTTTGTTTGTTTAAAATCGGGCGACAAGACTCTTAATGTTTTAGTGTAATTTATTCCGTTTTTAGTGAAAACCACACTAAAAGTTGTGTTTAAACTTAATGTTCCGTACTGAATTTGGTCTAATTTATTAATAAATGCACTATCACTTTTGCTAGTCAAGGTTAACACTAATACAAAACTAGCAAATTTGTTCATACTTGTAGTTCTACCATTATTTACACCCGTATCAACCGTATTTGGAGTTGCCGTGTTGCTTGTATCGAGCGATATAAAATCAATACTTTCATTATCTATTATTAAACTAGAAATTGCGTTAATGTTTTCTCCAACAATATAGGTTGCATTTAACATAATTAAAGAACGGTATCCACCATTGACCTCATTATAATTTGATTGAGTTTGGGGTGTTGTATACGCTTGGTCGATAAATACACCCGAACTAACAAGTTGTGAGCTTGGTCGCTTAAAATTATAAGTCAAGCCATATTCAATAAGTAAGTTTTTGCTGACAACCAACGAATTCTCTTCGCTTATTACCTCAAAGAAACAAGGCAACGCAATACTGCCAGCATAAATAGTTCCAGAACTGAAATGAACTATAACATAAATATTTTTTGGGTTAATCGAACTTTTAAAAGCACTAAAACTTTGCTCATCAAAAACTTGAATATTATATTGCGAGTAAATAGAATCATTATTTACTAGGGCAAGCATTTGCCCTCGAATAACGCTTATTATTTCTTTGTTTAGATCAAGTGCCATTTGGTTATTCCTCCTTTATATTTATAGTTCCACAATTTTAATGCCCTTTTTATCGCTTCTTCAACAAAATTCTCGTGGTTTCCATAATAATATTTTCTAGTTATTTTCGTAATACGAGGTTCTTGGTGTGGAATACGATATTTTTCAATAACGCTACCCTCACTAGCAAGGTCATAGGCATAGGAACCATCCCCCGTATATATAACTACTCCCGTATCAACATATTCGGCTGTATCATATTTAGGGGCATGAATAAATATTTTCGCCTCATCATCAGTTAATGTGATTTCGATATGTGTTGAAACCACGTTGGCAAGATGCTTTCTTATAAAATCGTTTTTTATTTCATTAGATATAAGTAAAGCAAGTTCTTCAATTTCAATTGCCGATGCCATAATTACTCTTTTAACCTTAACGAGATATAAGTTTTTCCTTGTGGCTTACTCATAAATTCGGTATTCCTTATATATTGTTTAAATTGCATATTCTCAATAATGTAATCAGTGTTCGTATTTTCGATATGAAGTTCACAAGAAACACCACCACTATAACTTTCTCTTAATTCACTTATGTCGTCAGTAGTTGATATAGTGATTT
>DAINNH010000010.1:0-2815 GCA_036735985.1 Candidatus Alectryobacillus sp.
ACTTACTGAGGTTACTATCAACTTCTACCATATAGCTTTCGGCACAATCTGCCATGACATAAGCTAGATTAGTAAATAGTCTCGCCTTTATTAGGCTGTCAACTTGTTCTTGTGTGTATTTATTTCCCATGATTAAGTTGTTCATTTATTTGATCTGTGTTTTTATGTTTGAAATTTGGGCAGTCTTCTTTTCCACTCATAATCAGAGCTACAGGAAACATTAATCCGAACTTACAATCCCGTCCATATTTATCAGAGTAGGTACAATCAATGCAACCAAGTCCTGTATTTATAATAAAATCTGACATATTATTTCCCTTTAATAATTGTATATCTTAGAAACTTAGCTATCTTATATTCTATTCTAGCCCCTTTACTCTCTTTCCAATTTTGTTGTAAATATATTCCACGACAACCTAATAATAAGATAATGTCGAAGAACATATATACTGCCCACGGAAGTTTACCCATTCGATTAAAGAAGTATCTTTTACTCATAGGATTAACAACTGGAATACCCAGTCTCGTATAGTCTATCTCGACTTTTAGGAAGTTCATCCATGCTCTTTTTAAATCAAGACCTGTTATTTTACCCGAAATATATATTCTCTTTTTCATATCATTCAATCATCAAATAGTCTTTCACCAAATTCTCATTGTTCTCATAAAAAGAATTTCTTTGTTCTTCTGTATGAAATGCGAGAAGTGTATAAAGCACATTCGTAGTACTTTTATATACCTCATTGTCGTATTTTTTTAGTATATATTTATTTATATGACTATTTTTACAACTCCACTCTTCATCAGTAATAGCACCCCCAAAATTTGGCATTAGTTGACTAATCTGTGCCATTGCAAGTGCAGATTTGGCATGTCTTTCATCTATAAATATATTTACGCTGCAAACATTAAATTTACCACTAGATGGGAATACACATCCTCCATCTTCTATATAGCAAGAACCTAAAGGTATTACATTTCCTACTAGATCTATCCATTTTTTAATCTCTTTTTCTTTCTTCTTGAATATTATTCTCTCAAAAGAACTTTTTTCTTTGTCAATCTCATATCCTTCTGGAATTGAGATTTTTACTTCTTTCTGATCCATGTCTTTTATTTCTTTATTTCTTTAAAAATAACACTTGTTCTATCTTTCCTACGGCTTACTGAACATTCTCCTTTACAGTAAGACGAATACAAATCGTTATAATAACATCCTTTGCAGCCAAAGCTTTCAACGCATTGAAGGTTCTTACCTTCATCTTCAAAAATTTCTCCTATTTTATGTTCTGTCCCAAGTAATCCTAAAGTTGTAGGAACACTACCATTTTGTTTATTATCCATTTTATTTGAATATTTTAATTTTAACATTATCTCTATTAACTCTCAAACTATTTTTAGGGTGTATAAGCAAATCAACCTTATGTTTGAATCTCTTATTCATAACATCTTTTACTTCATATATTCCATAACCCTCTATCCATATTCTTTTAGGCTTATCTCTCGGGAATAAGTATAGTAAATCTTGACTAATTGCGCACCACTTAATATTACCATTCTTAAGCTCTTTAAGGCTTATTTTACTCCCATCTGACGTAATTAGTGGTTGACTATCACATTGGCTTTTTACAGGTTGATATACAGTCAACGAAGCATGCGATACTATATATGTCGTGTCTATATAAACAGTATCATGTATACTTACGTATTTTGTTATTACCTTATTCGGTGGATTCCATTTCACGCTTATCTGAGTCTTCAAAATAAGCATGATTATTAATGTAAAAAATATCAAATCTTTAATTTTCATTTTATTTTTTATTTGTTAAGTTTACAAAGTTACTTCTATTATTTATAACTACCAAATGTGTTTGGTTAATTAATTCTAATATTCTCAACAAAACTTCTTTTGTATGTGTTATAAACATCCATGAACTTATATTCCATAAGCTCATATTTCTTAGCAAAATCAATGATTGATTGTAATTCTTTTCTATCCACAATTTAGTGAATTAAGTGTTCGTAATATATTTTAGCTAATTCATTAGTAAATTTATATCTACATTCTCCATCTAGTATTTTGTTGAATACTTTCAATATGATTATCTTATCATCGTATTGTACATATTCATTAATAACCTCAGCCCACAAAGCATTTAAGGTTCTTTGCTGTCTGAATTTTCCTCTATCAAATGAACGGTCAATATAAAATAGCCATTTGCTTTTATCCTTATCTTCATAACCCCACACCTTTTTCATATAGTCTCTTATGAAAGGTAGTGGGCAATGCTTCCAAAGCCATTCATCTATCTTACATGATGTATTTGTCGCAATATATTCCGTTTGATTATCTTCTATCATGTGAGGTCTATAATAGAAGCAATCAATAATAGAATCATTTGTTTCCTTAATACAAAAGTCGTCAAACATTTCACACCATTCATAGAATTGTATAAACTCTCTTTTGGTTTTAAGGTATATTTTATCTATTCCTGCCATCTCCACTATATATTTTTAGTTATTTATGAGTTTGTGCCCAATATGCCATTTGTTACAGATAGGACATTGATATGCGGAATATATAGTCTCTAAATGCCTATATTTCATGTATTCAATAGCTTCTTGTTCTGTTTCAAATGCTCTCTTCGCTCTAGTGTGTTTGCCCCGCTGTTTATTCCAATGGCAGCGAGGCAATTGTTTAATTTCAGACATTATAATTAATATTTTTTAAATTTTCCACTTGCTAACATCATGAAAAATCCTATTCCAATTACTATTGCCATTATTTATCCTCCTATTTTATTATTTTTATTAT
>DAINNH010000010.1:2915-5624 GCA_036735985.1 Candidatus Alectryobacillus sp.
CCTATTCCAATTACTATTGCCATTATTTATCCTCCTATTTTATTATTTTTATTATACGTTTCGATTATCCTAAACGTATTATTTATCTTACTTCTTATAAGCGAAATTTGTCTTTCACTATTGTCGAGAGAGTAAGACTTAAATAAGTCTCTATTGTCTGCCTTGGCATTTCGCATTTGGTCTATCACATTAAGTAAATCAGCCCTTGTAAGGCTCTTAAATATTTCAGCCTTATAGTTTATCCAATCTAGCATAAACAAGTCACCAGAGCCTTGTAATGAGTCACTAGAGCCTTGTAACACTTTAGATGTACGTTTTAATATACGACAGAAACTTAAGAACTCAGGATCGTGTATAGTTCTATCGTTACGAGACTTTGACGCTTTGATACGTCCTTGTTCTTGCACAACCCTATCTACTGAATAGTTTTCACTTGCAGCACCTAATTTTTCACCACGTGCCTTTTTAGCCTGTAAGGCTTGTTTTGTACGTATCGATACAAGAAGGGCCTCTCGTTCGGCCAAGGCTGTATATAAAGTTAAATTAAATCTGTCCGTTGAAGGCAGATCGCAGAACATTATATTTTTCTCGCCCATATAATCAAGAATTTGTAATGCTTCAATAACGGTTCTAAACCTATCGACTTTTGCAATAATAAGACAAGCATTTTCTTTTTTGCAATGCTCCATCGCTTTTCTTAATTCTATGCATCCTGATAAAGATGTGCCCGTGTGACATTCTTCATAATCAGCGATTAAAACCCCATTTTCATATTTTACAAAATATTCTATTATATATTTTTGAGCTTCCAGCCCTAAATTTGATTTTTTTTGAGCCAATGTACTGACTCTTCGCCAAGATATAAATTTTTTTTCCATAATTCTAGTCATCAATATTTATTTCCCATTTTAGTAAAGAATTATAAACTTTACGTGTAATCAACCCTTTATTATAACTGTCCCAGGCTTTTTGCTTAATAGTATATTCTTTACTAATTTTATACCCATTAAAAGCTTCTTCTTCGGTTTTATAGTAAGATGAATGATTTGTTATTTTCTTAACATTTAAACTAGATTTAAAGAGCTTTATTCTTTTTATAAATTGTACACCAATAACATATTTTCCACGAGTAGATTTTGAATTTAATATCAATTTATTGATACATTGCGGAACAAGGCAACAAGTGAATGGAGAATACAATTTGTTCCCTTTAACCAATATATCCTTATCTAAATGATAACCCTTTTTATATCCATTAACTGGATCGTCAAACCATTCTTTAAACTTTGAAAAATATAGCCAATCATCACATATTTTGCAATCAATATATGCTTTTATTTTTGGACTTCTATTTGATGTATAGCACCTTTTTACCATATCCGCCCAAATTTGATATGCTTTCGTTTTTCTTGCTCGATATAAATCATTAATCCCAATTCCATATATTAAACTTTTATGTTTTTCATTTGCACAAATTGGACAATTTTCCTTATGATGTATGTGGCTAATTGAATCTTGTTCAAATTTCCCATGTATAGGGCATATAATTATCACTTTAGTATTACAATTTATATAATTAACTAACGAATAATCATATTTATCTCCATGTACTTCTTTCGCTCTTTTAATAAAAGTTTTTGTGTCTATTATTTTATCCATTACAATTATTAATTTATTCCAATGTTTTGTATATTGGAAAGTATTACTTTATATGACTTTCAAACCATTTATACACCTTTATTACAAATTCAGTGGCAAACATGTATGATATTAAGAATTGTATTAACACACACGAATTAAACAACCAATCACCGTATCGTGGTGTAGTCTTACTTATAAGTATAGCAGACGGTGTCATTATTGCACACCAAATAATCACCGATATTACTTTATTCACAAACTTCATTGTTTTCATATTTTAATCCTTTATTTTGTTAACTTTATTATATGCCTTATTCGCAATTTCTCGAGCAGTTTTAATATCAACACATTTTGCTAATGTATAAACTATACATTCTATTTGTTTTTCCTTTTTGCATATTGCTATTTCTTCATAACATAAGAGTTCACAAGCAAAATAAAACAGTGTGCCGTAAAATGACTTTTTAGGTTTCATTTCTGTTTTTTAAAAGTTTTCATCATTTGGATCTAAATCTTTTGCGTGTTTCACTTCATAAAGGTGCCAACACCATATTGCTATATAAGCAATTACCAATATTGTGAGTATTAACATAATTATCTTATTTGTTATTTTCAAGTTCAAACTCATTTTCTTGTTGTTCGCACCTATAATTCAAAAAACTATCTGACGGATAAAAGTGCTTAAATCCGTTATATTTAAGGAATCCACGTACCATTTTTTGTCCAATTTCAAAACCTTTTGGAATAAACCAGTAATGGTTGCCGTTACCATTTTCAATGAAATAGATATCGTTAAATATTTTTTCGTCCGTTACTTCGATAATCTGTATTGCACAACCATTATCTACTTTTCTACTGTAATATTTCATAATTATATTTATTAAATTTTTAATATTGGCAAAGTTCTAAATTTTTTAATATGATATCCTTTGCAGACGGCTGCAATACTATATCATAATTAATATACCCCCTGTTTATTAAAGTTTGTATTACAAATTCACGTTCTTTTGAATTTAAAGGTGTGAGACATTTGCCAAAATATCCTACACACTTCAAATTTACAAGTGC
>DAINNH010000011.1:0-2544 GCA_036735985.1 Candidatus Alectryobacillus sp.
TGTACTTTTTATACCACCTATTTTCAGACGCTTTCAAATCTTTTATCTGTGCTTCTAATTCTAAAACTCTTGCTCGTAATTCTTGTATTATTCTGTTAAGTACGTTATACACCCACAATGTTAACCCCAAAGGTATAATTAGCTGTGCTAAAGTTGATAATAGTTCAGTGCTCATTTTTTATCTTTTTTTTCGGTTATTTCTCCAATAATTTTAGGCAATGCCCCTGCAAAAATCAACGCTGAAACACTAGTAATCACATCCGGATAGTATTGCAAAGTTGTTTTCAGTTCCTTGTTGTATAGAACATCTATCCATATAACAACTGTTATGCTTATAAGGAGCAAGATGCCTACAATAGCAACTAAAAAAGCCAAGAAACTCTTAATAGAAGTGCCACTACCATTGGTTAGCAGTTTTTTAATATAATTTGACCATTTTTTCATATCTAAATGTAATCTTCTGCGTTAACAACAAAGCTCTTTCCATTTTCTAAATTATAATTTTCGACTAGAGCTTGTATTCTTTCAATCGTTGGTTTTGACTTAAATCGGTGTTCGACAAATGTGAACACACCTTCAGTATCAGATACTGGTTCGTAACCATATCTTATGACATACCAACCATTAACATATTCTAATGGTGGATTTTCTACTTGAGAACCTAATGATTTCATATTATTATTTTTTTTAATGAGTGCTTTTTTATGACCAACGAAATAGATGTAACGGAACCATTCTTTGTTAATTATTGAAAATAATCGTTTTCTAATATTATAACTACTAAGGTTTACCATCGATCCGAAATAACTATTCACCGATTGTGTAAACTTGAGCGTATTATCTTGCTTATCTGCTATTTTATTAAATTTGTTAATTGTGTCATAACAATGACCTACAGTCCTATTTGATATATAATTTCTTCTATGCTTAAAAACAACTCCTACATATTTTACACCTTTCCAACTTTGTTGCAGGTGAATTTTATTCGGATGCACTGTTAAGCCTATTTCTTCCAACTTTACTTTAATGAAGCCAAATAAATCAAGTAATTTTTGTTTGTCTTTATCTACGATTATCAAATCATCTACATATCTTCCATATTTGTAACCAAGACTTGCAATCTGATTATCAAGATCCGACAAATAAAAATTGGCAAATAATTGTGATGTCAAATTCCCAATTGCCATTCCTTTTTCGCATGGGCTATAAAACAACGATTTATTATTTGGCAAACCACTCCACTCGCTAGCCGGTGATTTATAAATACAATTAATTTCAGGTCTATTCCAAACCGTTTTGTGAGCTAAATACAAAAGAGTTTCTTTATCTTCTTCAAAATAAAAATCCTCGATAACACGTTCTATTTTGCTCCACATTATATTCTTATCTATCGACATGAAGTAACCTTTGATATCAAGCTTTAAAATCCAAGCTTCATGGGTGTAATTTTCAGTTACATCTTTAATCATCGATGTCACTCTTTTTATTGCATAACTAGTTCCTTTCCCTTTTCTGCAATTATAACTATCATCGATAAACAACTTTTCAAGTATTGGCTCTAATCGTAAGGCTATCCAATGATGAACAACTCTATCTCTAAAATGAGCTGCAAATATTTCTCGTTTTACTGGGTAGTTGACAATAAAAGCTTCACTACTTCGTGGATTGTAATTGCAGCATTTTATATCTTCGTAAAGCTCAACCAGATTAGATTCGTATTGCACCTCAAATTCGATTGACTGTTTGCCGTTACGCTTATTTTTTCGGCAATCAAAATAGGCTTCAAATAAAGATTCTAACGAAATAGGCAATTCTAAACCATTATACGCTGAAACCGCACGAACAACATAGTTGTTGTTCCTGTTGTTGTTGTTGACATTACCTGTACCACCTGACACGTTCCACATGTTCGTAGCAGTCGACTTAATTGTATCATCTAACGACTTAACCTCATCGCTATGAGGTGTGACACCCGTATTATTATTTAGTTGTGCTCTCAAATCTCCCTTGAGAAATTTAATTCTGACATCTCTTCCATCCGCTTATTTGCTTGCCAATGCTGGCTTGTAATAGAGCTATTTGACTTTGTTTAGTCAATGAAATTATTTGTTCTTCTACTGCCAATCTCACTAGAATCTTTAATTTTTCTGCGTACATGATAAACTTTAAAAAGTATTGTTCTCTTTCACGAGCCTCGCTCATGTTTATCATTTGTATTAAATCGAGTAAATTTAAACAAGTATCAATAGCTCGCTGACCAATAGTGTACTTTGCTAATTTTGGAAACTGTTTCACAACTTCTAAAATTAATTTCGTTAGATTGAATGTATCTCTATATACTTTTAGTTCACTGGCTATCATAATTGTTAAATGGTTAAATTGTTAAATGGTTAATACGCTGAAACCGCACGAACAACATAGCCGTAGAACCTGTAGTCGATGGCGACACCACCTGTACCACCTGACACGTACCACATGTACGTAGCAGCCGACTGTGTGCTCGACCACCAATAGTTAGTGCTTAGTTGGAGGTTGTTTATTGCA
>DAINNH010000012.1:0-2115 GCA_036735985.1 Candidatus Alectryobacillus sp.
TGATATCGCTAAAATGAAAATGTAGGAAAAAGGCAATCTCAAATTGCATGTTTTTGTCCACTAATGTAATCTCTAACAAGAGGTAATATTATGAGACGAGACATAGCTGAATGTGTATTTATGGAAACAAAAAATGATGGAAAGATTAATTGTGCTGAAATTAGCAGAAGATTCAATTGTGACCCACGGACTGTGAAACGGTACTTTGAAAATAGAAATGGAACGCCAAGAGTTAGAAAAAAGAGAGTAATTACTCCTCTCGTAAATGGATTTGAAGATATAATCAACGAGAAAATGGAAGCATCTGCTCCCGTAATTGCTATATATCAATTTATAGCTAAAAAAGGCTATAAAGGTTCATATAGTACTTTAAAAAGATATTGTAAAACAGTTAAAAAAGACAAAATTAAAGAAGCTACTATGAGATTTGAAACTATGCCTGGATGTCAGGCTCAAATTGATTGGAAAGAAAAATTAAGGCTTCATAAGAAAAATGGTGAAGAAGTTTTGGTGGATATTTTCCTTTGTGTTCTTGGGTTTTCAAGATACAAGTTCATAAAACTAACGCTCGACATGGGCCAAACTACATTATTCAAATGTCTTATGAGTGCTTATAACTACTTTGGTGGATTTCCAAAAGAATTCTTGTTTGATAACATGAAAACCGTCATTGATCGGTCAAGAACGCAATTCACCAAACCAGTATTCAACAATGTGTTTTATAACTTTGCAAAAGATATGAATTTTAAGCCCTTATGTTGCATTGCTTATCGGCCTGAAACTAAGGGAAAAGTTGAAACAGTAGCGAAGATAATGAATAGATTGAAAGTTTATGATTATGAATTTGAGACTCTAGATGAATTAAATAAAATTGTTAATGAATTAATGGAAGAAATAAATAACGAAGTGTGTGCCGCAACAAAGCAAAAACCTTCGATTCTATTCAACAAAATAGAAAAAGAGCATTTAAATTCTTCCTTAAACACTAACACGCTTAATAGTTACATTACGCTTAAACCAATTGAGAGAAAAGTAACTAAAGAAGCTTTGATATCGTGGGCAGGATCTAAATACTCTGTTCCTATTAAATATATAGGAAAAACGTTGATTTGTAAAAGCGATAATTTCGTTTTATATATTTACGATAAGGATGTATGCATATCTCAACACGATTTATCAGAAAAACCAATAAATTATAACGCAGAACATTATAAAGAATTGGTAAGTCAGACATTTACTGACATTGATTTGATTAATAAAATTTGTTCTGAAAATTTAAAAATATACGATAGTATTGGAGAAAATCATGTCCAATTATATTAACTTACAAAACAACTTAGATACGTTACAGTTGACTAAAATTAAAGAAATATTGCCTAACGAACTAGATAAAATCGCTAAAGATAAAATATCATTCACTGATGCTTTGAATGACCTTACAGATAGCGAAATTAAGTTCAGAGATGAAAGAGCTAAAAAGGTAAATGTGATGGTTTCAAATTTTCCTTATTATAAAACTCTAAAAGATTTCGATTTTACTTACCAAACAACAATTAATAAAGCACAAATTGAAGATCTATGTTCGCTTCGATTTATCGAAGAAAAGGAAAACATTATATTTATTGGTTCTCCAGGTGTTGGTAAAACACACCTTGCTACTTCGATTGGTATTGAAGCAGCCAGTCAAAGAATTTCAACATACTTTATTAATTTTGCGACATTGATGGAAAAGTTTAAAAGTGCAGCGAAAGAAAATAGAGTCGAACAAGTTATTAAACATTATATGAAATATACGATTTTAATAATTGATGAAATTGGCTATCTACCAATTGATCGTGATTGTGCTTTTGCGTTTTTCCAGTTAGTTGCAGCCAGATATGAAAAAAAGCCTCTTATCTTGACTACAAACCAAAATTTCTCTAGATGGGGAGAATTATTTGGCGATAACGTAATCGCAAACGCAATTATTGATAGGCTTGTTCATCATTCAGTGATTATAAAAATAACAGGTCAATCTTATAGAATTAAAGGTAAAGATATATATGAGGAGGATTCAGATCTAAAAACAACATTTTGAGATGAGCGAAAAACTACATTTTCAAATTGACTTTATCA